>DASYQW010000044.1 GCA_036005065.1 Candidatus Methylomirabilota bacterium
ACGGCGCCGCGGCTGCCCGGGCCGATCTGGGGGCCGCCGCCCAGACCTCGCTCGGTCGCCTCTCGGCCGCACTCCGCGTCGTCCCGCTGGAACTCGACCGCGGTGGCCCCGGGCTTCACCCAGACCGGGTCGGGCGAGGAGACACACGCGGTCCCGAGCAGCGCGGTGGCCAGCGCCAGGACGGCGGCGGGCCGTCTCACGAGGCTCTCCGCGGCCACATTACGCGTGGATCCCACCGGGCGCATCGCCGCTCACCGGCTCCGCTCAGCCCCGGGCCAGGTCGCTGCCAAAGAGCCCGGGCCGTCCGGCGACGTGCTCGAGCGCCTCGCGCCACGCCTCGGCCTCCTCGGCGGTCGGGGGCTCGGCGCTTCGGTAATCCTGCTTCGCGATGAACCGCGCCAGCGCGCCGCGGAGGCGCGCCAGCTGGGGGGCGATCGCCCGATCGAGCGCGGTGACCCGCGCCGGGTCCCTCACGAGGCTCCGCAGCCCGCGGAGGTGGGGCCGGCACGGGAGCCCCGGCCCCCGCGCCGCCCCCGCCAGGGCCGCGGGCTCCAGCAGCGTCCGGAGATACTCCTCGGCGCGATGCCGGAGGGTCGCGCAAGCGGGGCACGCGACCCGCCCGGGAGCGCCGGGGCCCAGCAGGCCCTCGGCGATCAGCGCGACCGAGAGGATCCCGTCGGTCGCTCCCGGCAGGAGTCCCGTGTGCCAGCCACAGAATCCGCCCGCCTTGCGGAGCGCCGCGCGCCCCTCGGGATCCATCGTCTGCTCCCGGAGAAAGGCCGCGAGGTCCCGGCGCGCGTCGGCCTCGAGGCACCGGCAGACCGGGCAGCCGGACTCGGTGAACGCGGCGACCAGACGCTGGGCGGCGCTGGACCGGGGGCGGCCCGCGGCGGGCGCGTTCGCCATCCCTCAGGCGGGAAGCCGGTGGACGCGGTTCCGCAGGGTGCCGATCGGCTCGATGGTGATGCTGACGACGTCTCCCGGCTCGAGGGCGTGGGGGTCCGGCACCAGGATGCCGGTCCCCGTGGAGAGGACCGCGCCGGGCGGGATCGGGTTGTAACGCGTGAGCCAGTCGACCAGCTCCTCACAGCGGCGCTTGAGGTCGCGGGTGCTCGCCTGCCCCTCGTAGAGCCGGCGGCTGCCGCGCTCGATTGTGCACTGGATCTGGAGGGCGTGAGGGTCGGGCACGGTGGTGGGGGTCGCCATCACGGGCCCGAACGCGAAGCTCCCCTGGAAGATCTTCGACTGCGGGAGGAAGAGCGGGTTCTCGCGCTCGATGTCCCAGGCCGAGAGGTCGTTCCCGACGGTGTAGCCGACGATCTCACCGTCGCTGCCGAGCACCACCGCGAGCTCCGCTTCCACGGCCGTCAGCTTCGAGTCCCCTCGCAGCCCGATCGGAGCGTGCGGACCGGCGCACCGGGACGCCGTCGCCTTGAAGAAGAGCTCCGGGCGCTCGGATTCGTAGACGTAGTCGTAGATGCCCTTGACGCGCCCGGTATGGCCCGTCTCGTGCTCGGCGTAGTACTCGGCGCTCCGACGATAGGTGATTCCCGCGCCCCAGACCTCCGGGGGATCGAGCGGGGCGAGGAGGCCCGGCCGACGGCCGGCCGGGGCGCGATCGAGCGCGCGCCACGGGTGGCGGGGCCGCCGCCCTCGCGCGAGGCGGCGCGCGAGCCGCTCGATGCCCCTCGCCGAGCGACCGCGCCGTATCAGGTCCAGGACGGACGCGACCCCCTCGCGGGGCGCCGTGATGTCGACCACCGTATCTCCCTCGACGACGCCGACCCGGCGGCCCCCACGCGCACCCTGGAACTGACAGAGCTTCACCGGCTTCTCTCCCCGATCGTCGTCAGCCGGGGCTGCGCCGCCTCGGCGTCGAGGTCCCGTCCCGAGCCACTCCGAGGCGCGGGTGTGCGGCAGCCCCAGCCGATCCAGCACCCGCGCGATCGTGTGGGAAGCCGCGCGCTACGGCAGCCGGAAGCGGCGCCGGTAAACCTCCTCGCGGGTCTTCTGGTACAGGATGTCCCACTCCGCGCTCCCCTCGGGTGCGGGCCGCGCGTAGCTGCCCAGGATCTTGCGCACCTCGGCGTCGATCGTCTCCTCCACCCGCGTCTCGTCCGACAGGGTACGGATGATCTCGGTCCGGAGCTCGTCGGCTGCCTTGAGCGCGGTGACCCCGTCGGTCGCCAGGAGCTCATCGGTGAGACGCACCGCCAGATGGAAGACCCGCTCCCGGCTGAACTTCACAGGACGAACCCCCGGTCACGGGCCAGCTTCTCCTTGGTCTTGCTGAAGAGCTGCCGGTAGTCGAGGCCCTTCTCCCGGATGTCGCGGGCGTAGCTCTGGAGGAGCTCCCGGGCCGCGGTGTCGATCTGATCCTCGGCCTGCAGGTTCTCGACGATCAGCTTCTGGAAGGCGCCGCGGACGCGGCTCTCGTCTTTGATCTCGACGAAGCGCCGGGCGATGAGCCGCTTGAGGATCGCGTCGCTGAGGCGGGCGGCGATCTCCTCGCGGCGCCGCATGTCAGGCGTCGGGCGGCAACAGGAAGCCGAAAGGCTCCGGCCCGCCGTCGTTCCACTCGACGGCCTCGGCGCGGTCCTCGGTGGCCCCCTCGATCCGCCACGACTCCGGGATCCGGAACGGCACCCGCCGCGACGTGAAGGCCTCGCCGTCGTGGTAGTAGAGCCAGCCCGTACGACGCCACCCGAGGCCGCGGATGTCGTAGCGGACGTGCCGCGCTTCGAGGTCGATGACCGCGCGGCCGTGACTCGCGGGCGCGTCCGTGTAGCGGCGGTCCGGCCCGACCCGCCGGGCGGCGCCCAGGAGGCCGTCGTAGGTGGCGCAGGAGAACGGGTGGCCGCAGAAGAACCGCTGCGCGGCGACCAGGAGGTCGGGGATCGTCTCGGGTTCGGCTTCGAGGGCGGCCATGAGCGCGGGCGCGCGCCACGGGCGCGCCAGACCGCTCACCCGCCGCACCTTGTCCCGCAGACAGATGCGCGCAACGCCGAACACTCCCATACGGGGCTGAAAACGCTCGGGTTCGAGCCTACAACCCGGGGTACGGAGTGTCAAGCCACCGTCGCCGTCCGGCCATGGTCTCCGCGCGCCGAACGTCGCCCGGCACCGCGCGCGGCTCAGGCGCCGGATCGGCGCTGGGCGACCTGGAGCCGTATCTGCGCCCGCTCCAGCGCCGCGAGCTCGCCCGGATAGTCGACGTCGTCGCCGCCGCGTCCGGCAAGGCGGCTCTCGGCGCGCTCGCGCGCCGCGCGGGCGCGCGCGACGTCGATCTCCTCGGGGCGCTCGGCCGACTCGGCCAGGATCGTGACCCGGTCGGGGCCGACTTCGGCAAAGCCCCCGCTCACGGCGAGGTAGTGCTCCGCGCGGCCGGTCCGGTACATCACCTCGCCGGTCCCCACCAGCGCGAGGAGCGGCGCGTGTCCCGGCAGGACGCCGAAGTACCCGTCGGCCCCCGGCACCACGACCTCCTCCGCCTCTTCCGAGACGACGAGACGGGTCGGGGTCGCCAGCTCGAGGCGAAGCCGGTCGGCCACGGCGCGGCGCCCCCCGGGCTACTCCCGGAGCCGCTTGGCCTTCTCGATGGCCTCGACGATCGTCCCGACCATGTAGAAGGCCTGCTCCGGCAGTTCGTCGTGCGTGCCTTCGACGATCTCCTTGAAGCCCCGGATGGTGTCGGCCAGGCTCACGTACGTTCCCGGCTGACCGGTGAATGCCTCGGCCACGAAGAACGGCTGGGACAGGAAACGCTGGATCTTCCGCGCGCGCGCCACGATCAGCTTGTCGTCCTCGCTGAGCTCCTCCATCCCGAGGATGGCGATGATGTCCTGCAGGTCCTTGTAACGCTGGAGCGTGAGCTGAACGCCGCGGGCGGTCTGGTAGTGCTCGTCGCCGATGACCCGGGGATCGAGGATCCGCGAGGTCGAGGCGAGCGGATCCACCGCCGGGTAGATCCCCAGCTCGGCGATCTGGCGTGAGAGCACGGTGGTCGCGTCGAGGTGGGCGAACGCCGTGGCCGGCGCCGGGTCGGTGATGTCGTCGGCCGGGACGTAGATGGCCTGGACCGAGGTGATGGAGCCGCGCTTGGTCGAGGTGATCCGCTCCTGCAAGGCGCCCATCTCGGTGCCGAGGGTGGGCTGGTAGCCGACGGCCGACGGCATGCGCCCGAGCAGCGCCGAGACCTCCGAGCCCGCCTGGGTGAAGCGGAAGATGTTGTCGATGAAGAGGAGGACGTCCTGTCCCTCCTCGTCGCGGAAGTACTCGGCGACGGTGAGGGCGGTGAGACCCACCCGGAGTCGCGACCCCGGCGGCTCGGTCATCTGGCCGTAGATGAGGGCCGTCTTCTCCATGACGCCCGACTCCTTCATCTCGAGCCAGAGGTCGTTCCCCTCGCGTGTCCGCTCCCCCACCCCGGCGAACACGGAGATGCCTCCGTGGTGCATGGCGATGTTGTGGATCAGCTCCTGGATGATGACCGTCTTGCCGACGCCGGCCCCGCCGAAGAGGCCGGTCTTGCCGCCCTTGGTGTAGGGCTCGAGCAGGTCCACCACCTTGATCCCGGTCTCGAGCATCTGGGCCGAGGTCGCCTGCTCTTCGAAGGCCGGCGCCGGGCGATGGATGGGGTAGGTCTTCTCGGCCTTCACCGGGCCCATCTTGTCCACCGGCTCGCCCACGATGTTGATGATCCGCCCGAGCGTCCCCTTCCCGACCGGTACCGAAATGGGCTTGCCGGTGTCGACGACCTTCTGGCCGCGCACCAGGCCGTCGGTGGAGGCCATCGCGATCGACCGGACCGTGGACTCGCCCAGGTGCTGGGCGACCTCGAGGACGAGCTTCTGGCTGTAGGAGAAGATGTCCTTCATCTCGATCCCGGGCACCTCGAGGGCGTTGTAGATCGACGGAAGCGTTCCCGGCTCGAACTCGACGTCCACGACCGGCCCGATGACCTGGACGATGTGCCCTTCACTCATCCCCCGCTCCTCTCACTCCCCGCCCGGACCCGCTCGCAGCACTCCTCGATGCACCACGCGCTCGGTGGTCGGCGCCGAGGCTACTCCGACACACTCCTAGGCCTCGGCGCTCTTGCGGAGCGCTTCGGCCCCGCCCACGATGTCGAGCAGTTCCTTGGTGATGCGCTCCTGGCGCGCTTTGTTGTACTGGATCGTCAGCAGCCCGATCATCTCCTGCGCGTTCTTGGTGGCGGCCTCCATCGCCGTCATGCGGGCGCCGTGCTCCCCGGCGGCCGACTCCAGGAGGGCCCGATAGAGCTGCACCTCGACGTGCCGCGGCAGAAGGGCGTGCAGGATGGTGGGCGCGTCGGGCTCGTAGAGGTAATCGACCCCGGCCCCGGGACCGGGTTCGCCGGGGGCGGGCTCGGCCTGGCCGGGTGGCTCGATCGGCAGGAGGCGCTCGACCGTGACCCGCTGCACCGCGACGGAGCGGAACACGTTGAACACGAGCCAGACCTCGTCTACCTCCTCCGCCAGGAAGGCCTCGATCAGCTCGTCGGCCAGCGTCCGGGCTTGCTCGAAGCTCACCCGGTCGAGGAACCCGACCCGGTCCGCCCGGATCGTCCAGGGCCGCCGCCGGTAGAAATCCCGGGCCTTCCGGCCCACCGCCACGAGCCCGGCGCCGTCGGCGCTCCCGCGGAGCAGCTCGACCGACCGCCGAAGGACATTCGAGTTGAACGCACCGCAGAGCCCCTTGTCGGCGGTGATCACGACGAAGAGCTTTCGCTCCCCCTCACGCCGGACGAGCAGCGGGTGCTTGTCCTCGCCCAGCGCCCGCGCCAGCGTGCCGACCAGCTCGGCCATCTTGAACGCGTAGGGGCGCGCCTCGAGGATCCGCTCCTGGGCGCGGCGGAGCTTGGCGGCGGCGACGAGCTTCATCGCCCGCGTGATCTTCTGCGTCGACTGGACGGAGCGGATGCGCCGCCGGATGTCCTGGAGGGTCGCCATGGCGGGCGGGCCGCTCCTAGGCGGCTGCCGGAGTCACTCGGGCCCTACGCCCGACCGCGCGGTTCATCGAGGAAGCCCTCCCCGGGACCTAGGCGGCCTTGATGCCGCGGGCGGCGGTGAACTCGGCCTTCGCCCCGCGGATCACCTCGTCCAGCTGCTGGCGGATGGCGTCCGACAGCTCCCGCTTTTCGCGAATCTCCGCGAGGACTTGCCCGGCCCGGCCCTCGGCGTATTGATAGAGGGCCTGCTCGAAGGCCTGGATGGCCTCCGCCGGCAACTCGTCGAGGTGTCCCTGCGTCCCCGCATAGATGATGAGGATCTGCTTCTCCACGGTGAGCGGCGTGTACTGGGTCTGCTTGAGCAGCTCCACCATCCGCTGGCCGCGGGCGAGCTGGGCCTGGGTCGCCTTGTCGAGCTCGGAGCCGAACTGGGCGAAGGCCGCGAGCTCGCGGTACTGCGCGAGGTCGAGCCGGAGCTTGCCGGCCACCTGCCGCATGGCCTTCACCTGGGCCGAGCCGCCGACCCGGGAGACCGAGAGTCCCACGTTGACGGCCGGCCGGATGCCCGCGTAGAAAAGGTCCGTCTCCAGATAGATCTGGCCATCCGTGATCGAGATGACGTTGGTCGGGATGTAGGCCGACACGTCCCCGAGCTGGGTCTCGATGATCGGGAGCGCCGTGAGCGATCCACCGCCGAGCTCGTCGTTCAGCTTGGCCGCCCGCTCGAGGAGGCGCGAGTGGAGGTAGAAGACGTCCCCCGGATAGGCTTCGCGCCCCGGCGGTCGCCGCAGCAGGAGCGAGAGCTGGCGGTACGCCTGGGCGTGCTTCGAGAGGTCGTCATAGATGCACAGGGCGTGGCGCTTGCTGTCCCGGAAGTACTCCCCCATCGTCACGCCCGCGTACGGCGCGACGTACTGGAGCGGCGCCGGCTCGGACGCCGTCGCCGCGATCACGGTGGTATAGGCCAGGGCGCCGGCGTCCTCCAGCACCTTCACGACCTGGGCGACCGTCGAGCGCTTCTGCCCGATGGCGACGTAGAAGCAGAAGACGTCCTGGCCCTTCTGGTTGAGGATCGTGTCCACCGCGATGGCCGTCTTCCCCGTCTGGCGGTCGCCGATGATCAACTCCCGCTGGCCGCGGCCGATCGGGATCATCGCGTCGATGGCCTTGAGGCCGGTCTGGAGCGGCTCCTTCACGGGCCGGCGGTCCACCACCCCGGGGGCGTACCGCTCGATGGGGCGGAATTCCTTGGTCTGGATGGGTCCCTTCCCGTCGAGCGGCTGCCCGAGGGCGCTCACCACCCGCCCCACCAGCGGCTCGCCGACGGGGACCTGGGCGATGCGGCCGGTCCGCTTGACGACGTCCCCCTCACGGATCGCTCGGTCCTCGCCGAGGAGCACCGCCCCGACGTTGTCCTCCTCGAGGTTCAGGACCATGCCGACGACCTCGCCCGGGAACTGGAGGAGCTCACCGGCCATGGCCTGCTCGAGGCCGTACACCCGCGCGATGCCGTCGCCGACCTCGATGACGCGGCCCATTTCGGTGAGGTCCTGCTCCCCTTCGAAACCCTGGATCTGCCGTCGGATGATCTCGCTGATCTCGCCGGCCTTGATCATGCTCGTCCCCCCGAATCCCTCGTGAGCTGCTCGCCGAGCGCCCGGAGCTGCCCCGCCACGCTCGCGTCCAGGAGCCGGGTCCCGACCTCGGCCACGAACCCGCCGAGGATCGTCGGGTCGACCTCTGTTTCCAGCAGCACCGTCTTGCCGAGCCGCCGGCCGAGGCGCTCGCGGATCGCGGCCCGCTGGGCCTCGGACAGCGGCGCCGCGCTCCGGACATGCGCTCGGACCCGGCCGCCCGCCTCGTCCACCAGCGCCCGATAGGCCTCGAGGATGGCGGGCAGCAGCGCCAGCCGACGGCGCTGCGCCACCAGCGCGAGGAAGTTCCGCGTGAGGAGGGACAGCTGAAGCCGCTCGGCGACGCTCGCGACGATGGCCCGCTTGGCCGCGGCCTTGACCCACGGCATGAGGAGCGCGTCGCGGAGCACCGCCTCGTCCGCCAGAACCCGCTCGAACGCCTGGAGCTCCTTGGCCACCGGCTCGAGGCGGGACTCCTCTGCGGCCAGCATGCCGAGCGCCTTCGCGTAGCGTCGCGCGACCCCGGCTTCCCGTTTCATCGTCGCGCGCGGTTCCCTCGCCGGCTCGGCTGGTCCCGGCTCACCGGGCGTCCATCCGCGCCAGCGCCTCCCGCACGAGCCGCTCCTGGTCCTCGTCCCGCAGGCTCTTCTGGATCAGCCGCTCGGCAATCTGGATCGCCAGCGCGCCGACCTCGGCCCGCAGCTCGCTCTTGGCCCGCCGCACGTCCTGATCGATCTCCGCCCGGGCGGCCTCCAGGAGCCGCGTCGCCTCCTGCCGGGCGTCCGCCGTCAGGCGCTCCCGGGTCTCAGCCGCCTCGCGCAGGGCCCGCTCGCGCAGCGCCTGCGCCTCGCCGTGCGCGGCCTGGAGGCGGCCTTCGAACTCGGCCTGCTGGCGCTGCGCCTGCTCGCGCGCGGCCTGGGCCTCGGCGAGCTGCTGCTTGATCGCGGCCGACCGCGCCTCCAGCGCGCCCACCAGCGGCCGGTAGGCGAAGCGGTAGAGCAGGACGAGCAGGAGCAAGAAGTTGAGGACCTGGACGAAGAGGGAGCGATTGAGCTCGATGAGTCCCCCGCCGCCGCCCTCGCTGGCCGTCGCGAGGGGCGGCCCTCCGAGCGTCACGAGGACGCTCAGGCTCAGGCCAACGGCCGCGATCCAGACAGGGTGACCCGAGAGGGACCGGCTCCGTGTCATGTACCAACCTCGTGGGGCGGGCGTCCGTTGTGAAAAAAGGGGCAAGCTCGCTCTTTAGCAAATACCACGCGGGTCCGAGTGCTGTCAAGCGGCGCGGGCGATGACGCCGCCGCCGACCACCACGTCTCCGCGATAGAAGACCACGGACTGCCCCGGCGTGACCGCGCACTGCGGGACCTCGAAGTGCACCTCGACCTCGGCCACCCCCACCGGCACGACACGGGCGGGCGCCAGCGGGGCGTTGTGCCGGATGCGCGCCTCGACCGCCAACGGCGCGTCGAGCGCCTCGACCGCGATCAGGTTCACCTCGGTCGCGACGAGCCGGCGGACCTCGAGCGCGTCGCGCGGGCCGACCACCACGGCGTTCCGCGCGACGTCGAGCCGGATGACGTACCGCGCAGCCTCGCCGGCGGCCGACGGACCGAGTCCCTTTCGCTGGCCGATCGTGTACGCCCCGAGCCCGGCGTGAACGCCGACCTCTCGGCCCGTGGCGTCGACGATGGGTCCCGGGCGAAACGCCTCAGGCGCCCGGGCTCGTAAGAACTCGCGGTAGTCGCCGCTGACGAAGCAGAGCTCCTGGCTCTCCGGGGTGTCGGCCGTGGCCAGCCCGCGCGCGCGGGCCTGCGCGCGCACCTCCTGCTTGGTCAGCCCGCCGATCGGGAAGCGCGCGCGCTCGAGCTGCGCCTGCGTGAGGGGCCAGAGAAAGTAGCTCTGGTCCTTCGCCGGGTCCGCGGCGCGCTGGAGCAGGCGTCGGCCAGTCGCCGGGTCCCGGACGAGGCGCGCGTAATGGCCGGTCGCGACGGCGTCGGCCTCCCAGGCGAGCGCGCGCCGTAGGAGCGTGCCGAACTTGACCTCGCGGTTACAGACGACGCAGGGGCTCGGCGTCCGGCCCACGCGGTACTCCCGCGTGAAGTCCGCGATCACCGTGTCGGCGAACTCGCGCTCGTGGTTCACCAGGTAATAGGGGATGCCGAGCTGGCGGGCCACCGCTCGCGCGCCCATGGCGGTGCCGGGCGCGCAACAGGAGCCGAAGCGCGCGGTCTCCTCGGCCGCGTCCGCCCAGGGGGCGGTCCGCAGCGTGATGCCGATCACCTCGTCCCCCCCCTCGACGAGAAGCGCGGCGGCGACCGAGCTGTCGACGCCGCCGCTCATCCCGACCACTATCCTGGCTGTAGTTGGCATAAGATCACTATATATAGAAGCAGATGGTATTTATTGGGCCGGGCCGCGGGGTAGTGCGGGCGCCCCGCCTCCGGTCAGTAGCGCGTGGAGCTGTTCCAGTTCGGAGCCGGAGCTGTAGGGGAGCTCGATCCGCCCGCGCGCGAGGCTGCCGACCAGTCGAACGCGGACTCCGAGCGCCAAGCGGAGCTCCTCCTCGAGCGCCTCGACGTCGGCGGCGCGGCGACGCCCGCGGGATCGCGGGCGCTGGCGCTGCCGCACCCCCGCCTCGGTCGCGCGCACCGACCAGTCCTGGGCGAGAATCCGTTCGCGAAGCCGCAGCTGGGCTTCCGCCGTGGGCAACCCCAGCAAGGCCCGCGCGTGGCCCATCGTCAGCCGTCCGGCACGGAGATCCTCCTGGATCACCTCCGGCAGCCGCCGGAGGCGCAGCGCGTTGGCGATCGAGGAGCGATCCTTGCCGATCCGGCGGGCCACGTCGTCCTGGGTCCAGCCGAATTCGGCCATGAGGCGCTGGTAGGCCTCGGCCTCTTCCAGAGGGTTCAGATCCTCGCGGAGGAGGTTCTCCACGAGAGCCAGCTCGAGCGCCTCGGCATCGCTCGCCTCGCGGATGAGGGCGGGCACCCGTCGAAGGCCGGCCTGCCGGGCCGCCCGCCAGCGCCGCTCGCCGACCAGGATCTCGTACTGCTCACCGTGCCGGCGGACGATGATGGGCTGCAGGATGCCCGAGGAGCGGATCGAGGCGGCGAGCTCCTCCAGGCTCTCCGGGCTGAAGCGCCGCCGGGGCTGGTAGGGGTTCGGGGCCAGGCTCTCGGTGGGGAGCTCGAGGAGCGCCGCGCCCCGCTCGTCGGCCTCAGTCGCTGGCGGCAGCAGCGCCCCGAGGCCGCGACCCAGTACGCGCTTCGTCATGGGCGAGCACCTCCTTCGCCAGCTCGAGATACGCCACCGAGCCGGCCGACCGCAAATCGTACTGCACGATCGGGCGGCCATGACTCGGTGCCTCCGTCAGCCGGACATTGCGCGGGACGAGCGTCCGGAACAGATGCTGGCGGAAATACCGCTCCACCTCGGCCCGCACCTGGATCGCGAGGCTGGTCCGCCCGTCGAACATGGTAAACACGATGCCCTCGATCGCCAGGTCGGGATTCGCGCGCTCGCGGACGAGGTCCAGCGTCTTCATGAGCTGCGCGAGTCCCTCCAGAGCATAATACTCACACTGCAGGGGGATCACGGCCCCGTCGGCCGCCACCAGGGAATTGAGGGTCAAGAGCCCGAGCGAGGGCGGGCAGTCGATCACCAGGAAGGCGAATTGCCCGCGCATCGGGCGCAGGGCCTCGCGGAGGCGCCGCTCCCGGGCGGCCGCCTCGACCAGGGCCAGCTCCGCCGCCACCAGATCGGGGCTGCCGGGGAGCAGCGTGAGAAACGGGAGGGCGGTGGGGGCGCACGCCTTCTCGGCCGGGAGGCCTTCGACGAGCACCTCGTAGATGGTCGGCCCGCTCAGTGATGCCCGGTCCGGCCAGACGCCGGCCGTGGCGTTGGTCTGGGGATCCATGTCGACGAGGAGAGTCGGCCGCTCGGCGGCGGCGAGCGCGCCGGCGAGGTTAACGGCGGTGGTCGTCTTGCCGACGCCGCCCTTTTGGTTCACGACGGTCAAGATGCGCGCCACTCACCCCCTCGTTTCACGTGGAACGCCACTCGTCATCTCGGCTGACCGGATTATAAGAAAGGCCCGGCGTAATCGCAATCCCAACTCATCCCGGACGAGTGTCACCTCCCGAACGCGCCCGATTCGGCGCGGCCTCCGCGAACCGAGCTGCGTGATCAGGCTCCCGGTCGGCGTCAGAAACGGGCGGGCCAATGCCACGGCGGCTTCGGGTCCGGCGACGGCCCGCATGGTGACGGCATTGAACTTCCGCTCGAGGTCGGGCTGTTCCCTCAGGGTCTCGGCCCGCTCTTCGTACACGTCGGCACCCCCGAGCTCGAGAAATCGGAGGACGTGACGTAGGAAGTTCGCGCGCCGGCGGTTTGCCTCCACCAGGGCGACCGGCCAGTCGGGCCGGGCGAGCTTCAGGACCAGCCCCGGGGCGCCAGCGCCGGTCCCGATGTCGAGGAGGGGGGGCGCGAGGTCGGGCTCGAGCTTCAGGAGGAGGAGTGACTCCAGCACGAGGTGGATCACGCGGTCGGCCTCGGCCCGATACCCGGTGATCCGGCTCACCCGGCTCCAGCGCGCCAGCTCTCCCACAAAGACCTGCGCGCGCGCGTCGAAGTCCGGATGCACCGCCACGCCGAGGCTCTCGGTCCCCCTCCGGAGCGCTTCCCACGCGTCCATTGGGCCCTAACACCTTGAATTATAAGGATATACGGCGCGCGTTGGCCCGGGTGGCGAGGCCTCAGGCCTTCCGTCGCTCCTTGTCGCCCTTCGGCTCCGTGGCGGCGAGCGCCTTGGCCCTCGCGGCGCGGTCGATCAGGTACTGCTGAGCGATGGACAGCACGTTGTTGACCAGCCAGTAGAGGACGAGCCCGGTGGGGAACTCCAGGAACATGAAGGTGAAGATCACCGGCATGATCAGCATGACTTTCGCCTGGCGCGGATCGCCCACGGACGGCGTCATCTTCTGCTGGACGAGCATCGAGCCGCCCATCAGGATGGGCAGGACGTAGTACGGATCCTTCTTGGAGAGATCCGTGATCCAGAGGACGAACGCAGCGCCCTGAAGCTCCACCGAGTACTGGAGGGTGAGGTAGAGCGCGTAGAAGATGGGGATCTGCACGACCATCGGCAAGCAGCCCCCCATCGGGTTCACCTTGTGCTTGCGGAACAGCTCCATCTGCTCCCGCTGGAAGCGTTGCGGGTCGGATTTGTACTTCGCGCGCAGGGCGTTGAGCTGCGGCTGGAGCGCCTGCATCTGCTTCATCGAGCTCATGCTCTTCTGCGTGAGCGGATAGAAGGCGATCTTCACGAGCACCGTGAGCAGGATGATCGCCACGCCGTAGTTCTCGCCCGGCACGCGCGTGGCGAAGAAGTTCATGAGCCAGAGCAGCGGCACGCAGAACCACTCCATCGGGAGGGTCCATAGGAAGTCCCCGTAATTCCGCGCCTGCGCCTGCTCGAGCCCCACGCCCATCGCCTTCAGGCGGTCCCATTCCTTGGGCCCCACGTAGAGCTCCGCCTTGGCGTCCCACCGCTCACCCGGCCCCAGGCGCCGTTCCGGGAAGACCACGCCCACCTCGGCGAGATCGCGCTCGCGGCCGCGCAGCACGCGCGCGCCGCCCGAGGCGACGAGGGCCGCGATGTAGTAGTCGTTTTCGAGGGCCACCCACCGCCGCTCCGGCGGCAGGACGGCGACGGGGACCAGGTGGGGGTCCTTCAGCTCCGTGCCGCCCCCGGCCTCACGCGGGTCCTTGAGCGCCGACGCGGGAGCCTCGAAGTGCTCGGGCCGGCCGTTCTGCGCGATGAGGATCCGCCCGAGCAGTTGCCGGCGATCGGGGCCCTCGCCGAACGTGAGCCAGGCGTCCTCTCGCTTCGGGCCCGGCACACCCACGGGCCCCGTCCAGAACAGCCCGACCGTCACCGGGCCGGGCGGGCCCCCGCCACCCACCAGGCGCAGCTCGGCCTCGACCCGATACGAGTCGGCACGAAACCGCAGAATCCGCTCGACCCGCAGGCCATCGGCCGCGGTCCCGGTGAAGCTGAGAGTTCCCGTCGGCTGGTCGCGGCCCAGCTCGAGCCGCTCCGTCTCAGGCGCCAGCGGGACGACTTCCGCCGGCTGGCCGGGCCGTTGAATCGAGACGGCCAGCGGGGCGAGCGGCTCCCCGACAATCAGCGGCTTGGGTCCGCGGTAATTCAGGGTCCAGCTGGTGGCGCCCGTCGGGCCGAACGTCGCCCGGTAGAGCGGCGTCAGGACTTCAGCCGTCCGCCCTCCCGGCGGCCCTCCCGCAGGGCGCGGGATGGCTGCGGGACCCTCGCTCGGCGCGGTCGGGGACGGCGCGGAGGTGGCCGGCGCCGGCGGGGCTCCGGGCGCGGGCGGCGGGCTTCCGGACCCGGGGCTGCCGCTCGGGGGTGGGGGAGTCGATGATGGCGGGGCGAAGAAGGCTTGCCACGCCAGCAGGAGGGCGACGGACAGAACGATAGCGACGAGCGCGCGCTTTTCCATCACGGGCGGACTGGCCGCCGCCGCTCAGCGCGGCGGATCAATGCCGCCGGGGAAGATCGGCTGACACCTGAGCAGGCGGCCCAACGCCGCCGCGCCCCCACGGACGAGCCCGTGGCGGGCGATGGCGAGGCGGGCGTACTCGGAGCACGTCGGCCAGTACCGACAGGCGGAGGGAAGTCCCGGCGACACCCAGCGCTGATACGCCTGGAGCGCGGCGTCGGCCCAGAGAGCGGGCCCCGTGCTTCCGTGCGTCACGACGCCAGACGCCGGGCGGCCTGCTGGAGGGCCTCGGCCATCTCCTGGGTCAGGTCCGCAAACGGGACCTCACCCGCCCGGGGCCGAGCCACGAAGCAGAGCCGCAGCCCGGCAGCGGGGACCAGGGCCTTCTGGCGTCGATACGCCTCGCGGAGGCGCCGCCTGATGCGGTTCCGCGCGACGCTGCCCCCGACCCGTCGGCTCGTGGCGAAGGCCGCCGCCCGCGGGCCCGCGGCCGCCAGCCAGATCAGGACGAAGCTCGGCCCGTCGAGGCGCGCCCCTCGGCGGAACAGACGGTGGAACTCGCCCCGGTCGCGCAGCCGTTCGCTCCGGGCCAACGTCGCGCCGGGTGGGGGAGAGGCGGCGATGCGGCGGCTCACCCTAGTCGACGATCAGTCGGCGGCGGCCCTTGGCGCGCCGCCGCTTGAGGACTCTTCGGCCCCCCTTGGTGGACATACGCTTGCGAAAGCCGTGAGTCTTCTTGCGCCGACGCCGGTTTGGCTGATAAGTGCGCTTCACACGGGCCTCCGGAGCACGGGAATGAGCAAAGTCCAACCATCGTACCGGCCGCGCCTCCCGCAAGTCAAGGGGCGCCCGCGTGTGTGCGCACCCTCAGGCGCGCCTTCGGGGTTGCTCCGCGCGCGACGAGCGTGCTATCGTTGGCCGCTCGGAATCGGGTCGGCGGATGCCGCGCGCGGCCGCGCGCCCCGGCGACCTCGGCGGCGGCTCCGCATCGGTCGTTCGCCGGAAGATGCGCTCTGGCTGTGCGGCAAAGGGCAGCAGATGGCAGACGCCGAAATATCCCCCAGCCGACCCCCGGTTATCCACACCTGTGGATAACTGTGTGAGTAACTCACGGGCGCGTAACCCCCGAGAAGTATAGGAGCCTGGTATGCACGACGCCCTCTGGGAGCGCTTCCTCGCGGCCCTGGAAGGCAGACTCCCTCCCCAGGCACTCGACACCTGGGTCCGCCCGGGGCGCCTGCTGACTCATCGCGACAACCGCTTCGACATCGGCGTCCCCTCGAAGTTCATCCGCAATTACGTCGTCGAGCACTATCTGCCGGAGCTTCAGGCCGCAGCCACGGCCTGCCTCGGGCCCCGCGCCCAGGTGACGGTGAGCGTCGACCGGGCGACCCCCCCGGTGCCGGCGACCCCGCCGGTCGTCGTTCCCGCCCCGCCGCCCGCCGAACTGGACAGCCGGTACACCTTCGACTCCTTCGTGGTCGGCTCCTCCAACCAGTTCGCCCAGGCTGCCTGCCTGGCCGTCGCCGAGCTTCCCTCACGGGCCTACAACCCGCTGTTCATCTACGGCGGCGTCGGGCTGGGGAAGACCCACCTCCTCCATGCCATCGGCCACCACGTCAGCCTCACCTATCCCCAGCTTCGGGTCGCCTACCTCTCGACGGAGAAATTCACCAACGAGCTCATCGGCGCCATCCGTTACGACAAGACACCGGACTTCCGCCACCGCTACCGCACCATCGACGTCCTGCTCATCGATGACATCCAGTTCATCTCCGGCAAGGAGCGCACGCAGGAGGAGCTGTTCCACACCTTCAACGACCTCCACGAGTCGGGTCGCCAGATCGTCTTCTCCAGCGACCGCTCTCCCAAGGAGATCCCCGATATCGAGGAGCGCCTCCGCTCGCGCTTCGAGTGGAACCTGGTGGCTGACATCCAGCCCCCCGACTTCGAGACCCGTGTAGCCATCCTCAAGAAGAAAGCCGAGCTCGACCGCGTCCCGCTGGCCGACGATCTCGCCTTCTTCATCGCCAACAAGGTGAAGTCGAACATCCGCGAGCTCGAGGGCTCGCTCGTTCGCATCCGCGCCTTCTGCAACCTGACCGGCCGCGAGCTCAACCTGGACCTCGCCCAGGAGGTGCTCGCCAACATCTGGGGTACCGAAGAACACCTCATCACGATCGACGAGATCCAGCGCCGTGTTGGCGAGGTCTTCAGCGTGAAGCCCCAGGACCTGCGCTCCAAGACCCGCACCAAAGCCGTGGCGTTTCCCCGCCAGGTCGCCATGTACCTCGCGCGCCAGCTCACCAGCGACTCATTCGCGGACATCGGGCGCGGCTTCGGCGGCAAGGACCACACCACCGTGCTCCACGCCGTGCACAAGATCGAGACCCTCCTCCAGGAAGACCCCAAGTTCCGCAAGACCATCGACCACATCATCAACACCATCCGGCTCGAGTGAGCGAGCCCGTGCGCTGCCGGCGCCCGTTTTCCAACCGCGCGGGTTATCCCCGTCGCGTCCACCACCGTCACCCCGACGGATCCCCGTCCGGCCTGCCGCCGGTTCCCCGCGTCTGGCGCGCCCGCGGCGCCTCTATCCACCTCGTCCACCGCCCCTACGACGACGACTACTATCTGTCTTCTTCTTGGAAGGAAGGCAAGTCCTATGGAAATTCAAGTCGCCCGTGAGCCGTTCCTGCGCGCGCTGCAACTCGTCCAGAACATCGTCGAGCCGAGACAAACGCTGCCCATCCTGGCCAACGTCTTGATCGAGACGAGCGACGGCGGCGTCCGGGTGTCGGCCACGGACCTCGAAGTCGGCGTCCGCGTGGCGGTGCCAGCCACGGTCGTGCGTCCCGGCGGGATCACCCTGGCCGCCCGGAAGCTGCTGGAGCTGGTCCGCGAGCTCCCCGCCCAACCCATCACGCTCACGCTCCAGGACAACGGATGGGTCCAGCTCCTCTGCGGGCCGGCGGCCTTCCGGCTGGTGGGGCTCCCGGCGGAGGAGTACCCGCCGCTCGAGAGCGGAGAGGCCGAGGGCTGGGTGTCGGTCGACGGGGGCCGGCTCCGCGCGATGCTCGCGCGGACCAGCTATGCGATGTCACAGGACGAGAGTCGGCCGTTCCTCAACGGGCTCTACCTCGTGGTGAAGAAGCACGAGCTCCGGCTGGTCGCCACCGATGGGCATCGGCTGGCGCTGGCGCGGGCGGAAGTCGCCGCCGACACCGAGATGGGTGGGATCGTTCCGCGCAAGGCAGTCCAGGAGGTCGGTCGCGTGCTGGCCGGCAACGACGAGGCGACGCTCGCCGTGCGCGAAAACCAGTTCTACCTCCGGACGCCGGGGTTCGGCCTGGCCTGCAAGCTCATCGAGGGCACCTTCCCGAACTACGAGCAGGTGCTGCCGAAGAGCCACCCCCGTCACCTCACCGTCGAGCGGGAGCCTCTCATCGCGGCCCTGCGCCGGGTCTCGGTGGTCGCCGACGACCGGACCCGTCCGATTCGCCTGACGGCGAGTCCCGCGGCGTTGCGTCTCAGCGCCTCGAGCCAGGAGTTGGGTGAGGCCGAGGAGGTGCTGCCGGCCGACTTCGCGGGGGAGGAGCTGACGATCGGCTTCAACGCGCGGTATCTCCTGGACGCTCTCGGGCCCATGGACGCCGAGCGAGTCGTCGTCGATCTCAAGGACGCACTGAGCCCCGGCGTGTTCAAAAGCGCCTCCGATGATGCGCACCTCTGTGTTATAATGCCGATGCGCATTTGAGAGGAGGCCCGTCGGGGGTGCATGTCCGATGGCTGGAGCTGTCTGCCTTTCGCAACTACGCCTCCCTCAGCTTCGCGCCTGATCCCGGCTTGAATGCCCTGATCGGCCGGAACGGTCAGGGCAAGACGTCCCTCCTCGAAGCCCTCCACGTCCTGCTCGCGGGCCGCTCGTTTCGAACGCTGCACCTGACCGAGTGCGTGCGCTGGGAGGCCCCGGAAGCCGGCGTCGCCGGCGATGTGGTGGACGGCGAGCGCCATCGCCAGGTCCGGGTGACGGTGTCGGCCCAAGACGGCCTCGAAGCGACCGGCGGACTCTGCCCATGGGCGAGGGCCGTCACCTTCAGCGCCACGGACCTCGCGCTGGTCGCGGGGGCTCCGCCCGGGCGCCGCGCATACCTCGATGGCGCGGCGGCCAAGCTGGCTCCGAGTCATGCCGAGGCCTGTCGCCGGTACCGGCTCGTGCTCCACCAGCGGGGACGCCTACTCGGCGAGCTCCGCGGCCGGACCGACGCCGGGCGCCTGCTCGCGCCGTGGGACGAGCAACTCGCCGCCCTCGGCAGCGAGATCGTGCATCGACGCCTGGAGACGCTCACGCGCTTGCGGGACGACGTGCGGGAGATCTGGCGGATGCTCGCCGCGGACGACACGCCGCTCGAGCTGGACTATGCCGCCGTGGTCCCGCCCGCCGCCGACCCGGCGGCCACCCGGGAGGGGCTTCTGGCGGCGCTGGCGTCGAGCCGACAGCGGGAGCTCGGCCGGGGCGCCACGCTGGTGGGCCCGCACCGCGACGACCTCGTCGTGCGCCTGGGGCGCGTGGAAGCGCGGACCTATGCCTCGCGCGGCGAGCAGCGGCTGATCGTCCTGACCCTCCGCCTCGCCGAGGCGGCGGCAGTCCGGCGCCGCCTCGGCTCGGCGCCGGTGCTCCTGCTCGATGACCTCCTGTCGGAGCTCGACGGCGCGGCGCGCGAGCGGGTGCTCGGCTGGCTCCTGGGGCAGGGGCAGGTGGTGTTCTCGGCGCCGGACGCGGCGGCCGGCCTGGCCGGTGCCGTGTGGGACGTACACGAAGGGGAGGTGGACGCTCTGGACGCGATCGTGGCCGGGGGGGCGGCATGACCGAGCCGAAGCCGCGGAAGGGCGGCGCCGCGGGGCCCAGCTACACCGCGAACGACATCAAGGTCCTCGAGGGCCTCGAGGCCGTGCGGAAGCGCCCGGCCATGTACGTCGGGGACACCGCGAGCTACGGCCTGCACCACCTCGTGTTCGAGGCCGTCGACAACTCGGTCGACGAGGCGCTGGCCGGGTACTGCCAGAACATCCGCGTGGTGCTGCACGCCGACGGTAGCTGCACCGTCGCCGATGACGGCCGCGGGATTCCCGTCGACATCCACGAGGGGACCGGGAAATCGGCGGCCGAGGTGGTGCTGACGACGCTCCACGCCGGGGGCAAGTTCGAGAGCTCGGTCTACAAGGTCTCGGGTGGTCTCCACGGCGTGGGCATCTCCGTCGTCAACGCGCTCTCCGAGTGGCTCGAGGTCGAGATCCGGCGCGACGGCCAGGTCTACACCCAGCGCTACGACCGCGGAAAGCCCCAGGCCGATCTCGGGCCCGGCGAGAAGACCACCAAGCGGGGCACGACCATCCGCTTCAAGCCGGATCCCGAGATCTTCGAGGAGACGACCTTCTCCTTCGACATCCTCTCGAATCGGTTGCGCGAGCTCGCCTTCCTCAACAAGGGACTCAAGATCCAGATCGAGGACGAGCGTGACGAGAAGAAGCTGTCGTTCCTCTACAACGGCGGCATCCGGCAGTTCGTCGAATACATCAATCAGAACAAGACACCGGTGCACCCCAAGGTCCTCTACTTCGAGGGCGGCCGCGGCGACATCCAGGTGGAGGTCGCGCTGCAGTATAACGAGGGTTACCAGGAGAACGTCTTCTCGTTCGCCAACAACATCAACACGCGCGAGGGCGGCACGCACCTGACCGGCTTCCGGGCCGCGCTGACCCGGACCCTCAGCGCCTACGCCCAGGCCAACGGGTTCCTGAAGAACTTCAAGGGAGGCATCAGCGGGGACGACGTCCGCGAAGGGCTCACGGCGGTGATCTCCGTGCGACTCCCGGAGCCACAATTCGAGGGCCAGACCAAGGCCAAGCTCGGCAACAGCGAGCTCAAGGGCTTGGTCGAGTCCGTCGTCAACGACAAGCTCGCGGTGGCCTTCGAGGAAGACCCGACCACCGCCCGGCGGATCGCCGAGAAATGCGTCCGGGCCGCCCAGGCCCGGGAGGCGGCCCGAAAAGCCCGCGAGCTGACGCGCAAGAAAGGGTTCGACGATGACGGCCTTCCCGGCAAGCTGGCCGAGTGCTCCGAGCGCGAGCCGGCGGCCCGGGAGCTGTTCCTGGTGGAGGGCGACTCGGCTGGCGGCTCGGCCAAGCAGGGCCGCGACCGGCGGACCCAGGCGATCCTGCCGCTGCGGGGCAAGATCATCAACGCGGAGAAGGCGCGCTACGACAAGGTGCTCTCCCACCAGGAGATCCGGCTCCTCATCTCGGCGCTCGGCACCGGGATCGGACCGGAGGAGTTCGACATCGCCAAGCTCCGCTATCACAAGGTCATCCTGATGACGGACGCCGACGTCGACGGCGCCCACATCCGAACGCTCTTGCTGACGTTCTTCTTCCGGCACATGGTCTCGGTGATCGAGACCGGATACCTGTACATCGCCCAGCCGCCGCTCTTCAAGCTCAAGCGGGGCAAGGCGGAGAAATACCTCCTGAGCGAGCGCGAGCTCGAACACGAGCTGCTCCTTCTCGGGACCGAGAAGGCCCAGCTCCGCTACGCGAACGGCAAGGGCGGGGGGAAGACGGTCGGCGAGGAGCGGCTCCGCCGGTTCGTCGGCGAGCTCGTCGAGTACCGGCACTTGCGGGACCGGCTGGCCAAGCGCGGCGTGCCGGCCCAGTGGCTGGAGGCCTTCGTGCGCCACCGGCCGCTTCACCGCAAGCGCATCTCGCGGGACACCGTGCTGATCGAGCTGGGGCGCGCCCTGGGGCAGCCGCCGTTCACCATGCGGGGCGAGACCGAGGAGGGGAGCGTCCTGGCGGCGGTGACCGGGGGCGGCGGGGAGGAGCGCGTCCTGAACCTCCAGCTCTTCGAGTCAGTCGAGTGGGCCAAGCTGCTCGAAGTCTACGGCCAGATCGAGCCCTTCGACCGGCCGCCGTTCACCCTGATGCCGCCCGCCGGGGCCGAGATCCCGGTCGCCTCGCGGGACGCCCTGGTCGACCAAGTGCTGCACCTCGGGCGGGCGGGGGCCTCGGTCCAGCGCTACAAGGGCCTCGGCGAGATGAACCCCGAGCAGCTCTGGGAGACGACGATGAACCCGGAGACCCGCACGTTGCTCCGGGTGACCATGGACGACGCGGTGGCGGCCGACGACATCTTCACGAAGCTGATGGGCGATCAGGTCGAGCCGCGCCGGGACTACATCGCGATGCATGCCCTCGAAGCCCGCATCGACGTGTGAGGGGCTGATGCCCGAGCGCCAGCAGCCGATCTCGATCGTCGAGGAGATGAGCCGCTCCTACCTCGACTACGCGATGTCGGTCATCATCGGCCGCGCCCTGCCCGACATCCGCGATGGGCTCAAGCCCGTCCACCGCCGCATCCTCTACGCCATGCAGGAGATGGGGCTCGCCTGGAACCGGGCGTACAAGAAGTCGGCCCGCGTGGTCGGCGACGCCATGGGCAAGTTCCATCCCCACGGGGATGCGCCGGTCTACGAGGCCTTGGTCCGAATGGCCCAGGACTTCTCCCTGCGCTACCCGCTGGTCGACGGGCAGGGGAACTTCGGCTCGGTCGACGGCGATCCGCCGGCGGCCATGCGCTACACCGAGGCGCGGCTGGCCAAGATCGCCCACGAGATGCTGGCCGACATCGACCGCGACACCGTCGGTTTCGTCCCCAACTACGACGAGACCCAGGAGGAGCCGACGGTCTTGCCGTCGAAGATCCCCAATCTCCTCGTCAACGGCTCCTCGGGGATCGCGGTGGGGATGGCCACCAACATCCCTCCCCACAACCTCACCGAGGTGGTGGCCGGGCTCCTCCTGGCCCTCGACGACCCGGACGTGTCGCTGGACGAGCTGACGCAGGCGATCAAGGGCCCCGACTTCCCGACCCGGGGGTACATCTACGGCACCAGCGGGATCCGGGAGGCGTACGCCACCGGTCGCGGCATCATCACCATGCGGGCCCGGGCCCACACGGAGAAGCTGCGCGGGGGCCGCGAGGCGATCATCGTCACCGAGCTGCCCTATCAGGTGAACAAGGCCAGCCTCATCGAGAAGATTGCAGAGCTCTCTCGTGACCGAAAGCTCGACGGGATCTCCGAGATCCGCGACGAGTCCGACCGCCACGGCATCCGGATCGTGCTGGAGCTCAGCCGGGGGGAGATCGCGCAGATCATCCTCAACCAGCTCTACAAGCACACCGCGATGCAGTCCACCTTCGGAGTGATCATGCTGGCCCTGGTCGGCCGGCGGCCCCAGGTGGTCACCCTCAAGGAGATGCTGAACCACTTCATCGCCTTCCGGCGGGAGGTGGTGACCCGGCGGACCCGCTACGACCTGGCCCGGGCCGAAGAGCGGGCCCACATCCTGGAGGGGCTCCGCAAGGCGATCGAGAACCTCGACCTCACCATCCGCCTGATCCGCCAGGCCGCCGACGTCGACGCCGCCCGCCAGGCGCTGATGACCCGCCTCCAGCTCAGCGAGATCCAGGCCAAGGCGATCCTGGACATGCGGCTCCAGCGCCTGGCCCAGCTCGAGCGCGACAAGATCATCACCGAGCACACCGAGACACTCCAGCTCATCGAGCGCCTCAAGGCGATCCTCGCCTCCGACGCGCTGGTGCGCGAGATCATCAGGGAGGAGCTCAGCGCGCTCAAGCAGGAATACGGCGACGAGCGCCGGACCGAGATCACCGGGGAGTCGGTGGAGCTCACCCTGGAAGACCTCATTGCCGACGAGGAGATGGTCGTCACCGTCACCCGCTCCGGCTACATCAAGCGGACGGCCATCGAGGCCTATCGCAGCCAGCGCCGGGGCGGCAAGGGCGTCCAGGGGATGGAGACCAAGGAGGCGGACATCGTCGAGGACATGTACATCGCCTCGACCCACGCCTACCTCCTGTTCTTCACCAACGACGGCAAAGTCCACTGGCTCAAGGTCCACGAAATCCCCGAGGCCAAGCGCGACGCCCGGGGCAAGGCGATGGTCAACCTGCTCCACCTGGCCGAGGGCGAGCGGGTGGCGGCCACGCTCGCCGTGCGTGATTTCACCGCCGGCGGCGACGTCTTCTTCGCCACCCGCCAGGGCAAGGTGAAGAAGACCGATCTGGGCGCCTACTCGCGCCCCCAGCGCGGCGGCATCCGCGCCATCGCCCTCGAGGAGGGCGACGAGGTCATCGCCGTTCGGCTCACCGACGGGCAGCGGCAGGTCCTCCTGGAGACGAAGCGGGGGACCTGCATCCGCTTCGAGGAGGAGGAGGTCCGGCCGATGGGGCGGGTGGCGGCCGGCGTGAAGGGAATCGAGCTGGAGGAGGGGGACCAGGTCATCGCGGCCGAGGTGGTTCGCGATGACGCGTCGATCCTCACCGTGACCGAGCGGGGCTACGGGAAGCAGACCCCGATTGGGGAGTACCGCCTGACCGGGCGGGGCGGGAAGGGGATCATCGACATCAAGACCGGAGGCCGCAACGGCCTGGTCGTCGGCATGACCCAGGTGCGCCAGGGCGACGACATCCTGATCGTCACCACCAAGGGAAAGGTGATCCGCTTCCCGGCCGAGGACGTCTCCTCGCAGGGGCGGAACACCTGGGGAGTGCGCGTGATCGACCTCGACGCCGACGACCGGGTCGGCAGCCTGGCGCGCGTCGAGGCCGAGCGCGGAGCGAATGCTTGATCCCCGCTTCGTGCGCGAGCATCCCGCCGTGGTTGAGCAGGCGATCAGCAACCGTGGCGCCTCGGCGCCCCTCAAGGAACTCCTCGACACTGACGACGGGCGGCGACGACTGCTCCGCGAGGTCGAAGAGCTAAAGGCTCGGCGGAACCAGCTCACCCAGCAGGTCGCGGAAGCCAAGCGGCACAAGGCGGATGCCGCCGCCTTCATCGAAGGGTCCCGCGCTCTCGGGGAAAGAATCAGCGAGCTCGAGGGGCGGCTTCGGACGCTCGAAGAGGCCCTGGCGGAGATCGCGCTCAAGCTCCCCAATGTTCCCCATCCGAGCGTCCCGGTCGGCCACTCGGCGGAGGAGAACGTCGAGATCCGCCGGTGGGGCGAGCCGCGGATCTTCCCGTTCACGCCGCGACCACACTGGGAGGTGGGCGACGTCCTCGGCATCCTGGACTTCGAGCGTGCCGCCAAGATCGCCAAGGCGCGCTTCGCCGTGCTGTGGGGCCCAGGGGCCCGGCTCTCGCGGGCACTGAGCCAGCTCATGCTCGACCTCCACACCCGGGAGCGTGGCTATCGCGAGGTCTGGGTGCCCCACCTGGTGAACCGGGAGACCATGGTGGGCACCGCTCAGCTGCCGAAGTTCGAGGAGCAGCTCTTCAAGACCCAGGACGCGGACGAGGGCCGGCAGCTCTACCTGATCCCGACCGCGGAAGTCCCGCTGACGGCGCTGCACACTGGCGAGACGCTGCCCGCCGACACGCTGCCGCGGAAGTACACGGCGTTCACCCCCTGCTATCGGCGGGAAGCCGGCACCTACGGCCAGGACACGAAGGGCATGATTCGCCAGCACCAGTTCGACAAGGTCGAGCTGGTCAAGCTCACCACCCCCGCCAGCTCGTACGACGAGCTGGAGCGCATGGTGGAGGACGCCGAGGCGGTCCTCCAGCGGCTCGAGCTGCCCTACCGGGTGGTGCTGCTCTGCACCGGCGACATGGGGTTCGCCTCGGCCAAGACCTACGACCTCGAGGTGTGGCTTCCCGGGCAGGATCGCTACCGCGAGATCTCGTCCTGCTCGAACTGCGAAGCGTTCCAGGCTCGGCGGGCGGAGGTCCGCTACCGGCCGGCGGGCGGGGGGAAGGCCGAGTACCTCCACACGCTGAACGGCTCGGGCCTGGCCGTCGGCCGAACCCTGATCGCGGTACTCGAGAATTACCAGGAGGCCGATGGGACGGTCGTCGTCCCCGAGGCCCTGCGTCCCTACCTCGACGGGCAGGCGCGGCTGAGCCCCGCCCCCTAGGAG
>DASYQW010000045.1 GCA_036005065.1 Candidatus Methylomirabilota bacterium
GGAGTCGGGCAGGGCCGCGATCCGGCGGTCCACCATCTCCGCGGCCCGGACCACCAGCTGGGCCGCCGCCCGCGGGGGAATCGACTGCGCCAGCGCGTGGACCGTGTCGTTCACCACGTCCACGTCGACGGGCGACGGGCGGACACCCTCCTGCTCGAACCGGTCGATCAGCGTGATGGCCCGCAGGTCCCAGAACGCCAGGTGCACCAGCGTCGCTGCCACCGTCCAGCCGTGGCCGACCGGGCGCTCGAGGTCCGCGTCGGCGAGCCGCGCGACCAGCGCCTTCAGCCGCTGACTCTCCTGGGCGTTCCGGGCTTCAAACGTGCGGTCGGTGGCCACTCGGTCGCTCCTTTCGGTGAGTGTTTCCGATTCGGTCAGCGGCCGGCGCCGTCGGGCATGGCGGCCACGACCCGGATCTCCACCTTCAGCCCTTCGCGCGGCAGGATGGCCTGGACGGTGGTGCGGGCCGGCGGGTCCGTCGGGAAGTAGCCCCGGTAGGCCTCGTTGAAGGCGGGGAAGTCCGCGATGTCGCGCAGGAAGCAGACCGTCTCCACCGCGTGCTCGAGCGAGGTGCCGGCCGCCCGCAGGATCGCCTGGACGTTGTCGAGGACCCGCCGCGTCTGAACCCGGACGTCGCCCTCGACGACCTGGCCGGTCGCCGGGTCGATCGCGACCTGGCCGGCCACGAAGACGAGGTCGCCGTGGCGCACGGCCTGGGAGTAGGGCAGCCCGGTCCGCGGCCCCGCGTCGGTGGAGATGATCTCGCGCTTCGGCATGCTGTCTCCTCCTCGTGTGTGCGTGCTAGAGTGCGCGTCGTGGCCCGAGCGCGGCGGCACCCAGCCCACCATCGAGACGCGCACGGCAATCCCGAGGACCTGGAGGCCTGCCTCGGTCGCCTCCTCGATCCCGGGCGCGCGCGCTGGCAGAAGCCGGGGGCGGTCGTCCGGGCGCTCCGGCTCCGGCCGGGGCAGACCGTGGGCGAGATCGGCGCCGGTCCCGGCTTCTTCACGTTCCGCCTGGCCCGCGCGGTGGGACCCCGCGGCCGCGTCTACGCCGTCGATGCCGAGCCTCGAATGCTCGAGCGTCTCGTCGCGCGGCTCCCCCGGTCGCGCGTCCGGAACGTCACGCCCGTCCTCGGCCGCGACGACGATCCACTCTTGCCCGCGCGCTGCTGCGACCTGATCCTGGTGGTCAACACCTACCACCACTTCCCCGATGGCCGCGCCTTCCTGCGGCGGCTCGTCCGCTCGCTCCGACCCGGCGGCCGGCTCGCCAACGTCGATTTCCACGATCGGGAGACGCCGGTCGGGCCGCCGCTCGAGCACCGCGTCCCCCGCGAGGCGTTCCTGCGAGATGCCGGGCGCGCCGGCCTGCGGCTCGCCGGCGAGGCCGACTTCCTGCCCTACCAGTATTTCCTGATCCTCGAGCTCCGGAGGACCGATGGCCGAGACGCGCAGTGACGGCGTGAGGATCGCCTATGACGACCAGGGCCGGGGCGAGCCGGCCCTGATCTTCCTGCCCGGCTGGTGCTCGAGCCGCGCCGGCTTCGCCGGGCTCCCGAGCCGCTGCAGCGCCTCCCGGCGCACGCTGGTGCTCGACTGGCGCGGTCACGGAGACTCGGGGTCGCCCGCCGCCGATTTCGGCCAGGACGGCCTGGTTACCGACGTCCTGGCGGTCGTCGAGGCGAGCGGCGTCGGGCAGATCATTCCCGTCGCGCTCGCCCACGCCGGCTGGGTGGCGATCGAGCTGCGCCGCCGCCTCGGCGTCCGGGTGCCGGGCCTCGTCCTCGTCGACTGGCTCGTCCTCGACGCGCCGCCGCCCTTCCTCGCCGCCCTGAAGGCGCTCCAGGACCCGGACCGCTGGCGGGAGACCCGCGATCGTCTCTTCGCAACGTGGCTCCACGGGCTGGATCACCCGGCGGTGGCGCGCTTCGTCACCGAGGACATGGGCGCCCACGACTTCGCGATGTGGGCCCGGGCCGGCCGCGAGATCGCGCGCGCCTACGCCACGCACCGAAGCCCGCTCCAGGCCCTGGCCCGGCTGGCGCCGCCGCCGGTTCTCCACCTCTACGCTCAGCCCGAGGACCCCGGGTACCTGGCGGCGCAGCGGACGTTCGCCGACAGCCACCCGTGGTTCCACGTGCAGAAGCTCGCCGCGCGGAGCCACTTCCCGATGTTCGAGGTGCCCGACCAGATGGCCGCGGCGATCGAGAGCTTCGTCGGTCCCTAGGAGTGTGTGGGAGTAACCCGGCAGCTCGCCCCGCGCGGGCGATGCGTCGAGCAGCGCTCCGAGCGGCGGCTGTGCCGCCGCAACCGAGGGGGGCATCGGGGGGGTCTTCCGAGACCCCCCCGAAGAACCTAGTCGAGCGGGGGGCGGTGGGACGCCCATGGCTGGAGCGCCTCGAAGCAGGCCGCGGCGCGGAAGACGTCGGTCTCCCGGTGCCAGCGCCCCACGATCTGGAGCCCCACCGGCAGCCGCTCGCGGGTGAACCCGCACGGCGCGTTGGCGGCCGGCTGGCCGGTCAGGTTGAACGGGTACATGAATGGCACGCGGTCGAAGATCGAGTGGGCGGGCTTCCCGCCGAGGTCGGGCAGGCCCTCGAAGGGCCCGGGGTCGGCCGGCCAGGCCGCGACCGGCATCTGGGGCGTGAGGAGGAGGTCGTAGCGCTCGAAGGTGGCGCGGACGCGCTCGGCAAAGACGGTGCGGGCGAGCCAGGCCTGCACGAAGTCGATGGCGCTGAGCTTGGCGGCGTCCAGGATCATCCGCATGAGCGTGGGCTCGATCCAGTCGGGCCGGGCGCGCGCGCGCTCGTGGTTCCGGGCCGCCACGTGCACCGAGTAGATCACCTTGTGGAACTCGTAGGGATTGCCCCAGTCGATCTTCGCCTCCTCCACCTCGCAGCCGAGATCGGCGAAGCGCCGGGCCGCGCTCGCCGCGATCTCCCCCACCTCGGGGTCGACCGCCGCGAAGCCGAGGTCGCGGCTCCAGCCGACCCGCATCCCCTTGAGGTCCCCTTCGCAGGCCGCCAGGTAGTCGGCCGGCGGCGCGTCGATCGACATCGGATCGCGCGGGTCGGGGCCGGCCATGGCCTGGAGGAGGAGCGCGGCGTCGCGCACCGTGCGGGTCATCGGGCCGTTGTGGGAGCGGGTGTTCCAGAGGTCGGCGCTCGGCCAGTAGGGGACCCGGCCGAGCGACGGTTTCATCCCGAAGATCCCGCAGAGGGCCGAGGGGATGCGGATCGAGCCGGAGCCGTCCGAGCCGTGGGCGATCGGCCCGAGGCCGGCCGCCACCGCCGCGCCGGCGCCGCCGGACGAGGCGCCGGAGGTGCGCCCGAGGTTCCAGGGATTCCGGCAGGGCGGGCCGATCAGGTTGTCGCACATGTCCTTGTAGCCGAAGTGCGGCGTGTTGGTCTTGCCGAGAAGCACGCCGCCGGTGGCGCGAAGACGCGCGGCCACGATGCCGTCCTCGCTCGGCACGTTCTCCTCGAAAAACTTCGAGCCATAGGTCGTGCGGATCCCCGCGGTCGGCTCGAGGTCCTTGATGGAGTACGGGATGCCGTCCAGGGGGCCGATCAGCGTGCCGCGCTGGACCCGGGCCTCGGCCGCCCGCGCCAGCTCGCGCGCGTGGTCCGCCGTGACGGTGAGGAAGGCGTTGAGCTTCGGGTTGAGCCGCTCGATGCGGGCGAGCACGCCATCCGTCAGCTCGACGGGGGAGAGCTTCCGGGATCGGATCAGCCGGCCGAGCTCGGTGGCGGGTGTATAGCAGAGGTCGGTCGCGTTCATCGGCTCCTCCCGCGTGGGCTCGTGGTGGTTCGGCGCTTCCTGCGGGGACCAGGGTAGGACCGGATACGCCCGTTGTCCAGCGGGGCCCGCGCAGTGCTATCCTCAGGGCGCCGGCTCCGGGCTTGCTCGGGAGAACCGCTGTCGGAGCGGGCCACCCGCCGAAAGGGAGACTGACCATGGCCACC
Organism: Candidatus Methylomirabilota bacterium; assembly: GCA_036005065.1. Taxonomy (NCBI): domain Bacteria; phylum Methylomirabilota (SeqCode); species Candidatus Methylomirabilota bacterium. The sequence continues at coordinate 3,968 of DASYQW010000045.1, forward strand.
GATGAGATCCGCGCGAGCGCGGACGAGCTCCGGGAGTTCACCAAGCAGGTCTTCATCCACGCCGGGGTGCCGTCCGAGGACGCGGCCCTCGAGGCCGAGGTGCTGGTCTGGGCGAACCTCCGGGGCGTCGACTCCCACGGCGTCCTGCGGATCCCCTCGTATCTCGAGATGATCGACAAGGGCATCATGAACCCGCGGCCGAAGATCCAGGTCCTCCGGGAGACGCCGGCCACGGTGCTGATCGACGGGGATCACGCGCTCGGCCCGGTGGTCACGGTGCAGGCGATGCGCCACGTGATCGGCAAGGCGCGAGCGGTGGGGGTCGGCTGGGGCGTCATTCGCAACACCACGCACCAGGGGGCCATGGCCTACTACGCGCTGCTGGCGGTGAAGGAGGGGCTGGCGGGGATCGCCATCGTCTGTAGCCCGCCGAACATGGCCCCGCACGGCGCCCGGGCGGCCGGGGTTCACAACAGCCCCATCGCCATCGCCGTCCCGGCCCGGCGGCACCGGCCGCTCGTCCTGGACATGGCCACCAGCGTCGCGGCCGGCGGGAAGCTCCGGCTGGCCATCGACAAGGGGATCCCCATTCCGGAAGGCTGGGCGCTCGACAAGGACGGCCGTCCCACCACCGACCCGAAGCAGGCGGTGATCCTCCTGCCGTTCGGCGGCCCCAAGGGGTCCGGACTGGCCATGATGTTCGAGTGCCTGACCAGCCTGATGGTCGACAACCCGCTCCTCGAGCCGGCGCACCACGGCCGGGAGGGTTCCGGCCGCCACCGGCAGAACAGCGTCGTGGCGGCCATCGACATCGGCGCCTTCACCGACCTGGAGCGCTACCGGGACCACGTCGACGGCCTCATCGACGGCCTCAAGCGTCTCCCCCCCGCGACCGGGGTCGGCGAGATCCTGGCGCCCGGCGAGCCGGAGGATCGGTGCGCGGAGGAGCGGCTCCGGCGCGGCATCCCGCTGCCGCCGGGGACCGTCCGCAACCTCCGCAGCGTCGCCGAGCGCTTCAAGATCGCCGTGCCCCCGGGACTCTGAGCGGAAGTACACTACGCGCGCATGGAGGCCTACGCCGAGATCACGCCGGAGGAGCTGAAGACGCGGGTCGAGGCCGGGGATGCCCCCGCGCTCCTCGACGTCCGCGAGCCCTGGGAGTACGAGATCTGCGCGCTCTCGGGGGCCCGCCTCATCCCGATGGACGAGCTGGCGTTTCGCCTGAACGAGCTGGACCCGGAGCGCGAGGTCGTCGTCTACTGCCACCACGGGATCCGTTCGGCGGAAGTGGTGGCGTGGCTTCGCGCCCAGGAGATCCCTGCCGTGAACCTCCGGGGTGGCATCGACGCCTGGACCCTCCGCGTCGATCCCGCCCTCCGGCGCTACTGAGGCGCCGGAGCCCGGGCCGATGGCCGAGCTGACCGTCGCGCGGGAGGGCGGCGTGGCCCGCGTCACGCTGGCCCGCCCGCCGCTGAACATCCTGACCCCCGCGCTCATCGCCGAGCTGGGCGCAGCCTTCCGCGCCCTCGGTGGCGCCGCCGACGTCCGGGTGATCGTCCTCGGCGCCACCGGCCGCGCCTTCTCGGCCGGCGTCGAGGTCCAGGCGATGCGCGACCTCGGCGCCCCGGCCGCGCGCGCCTTCATCGGCGCGTTCCATGACACGATCCGCGCCGTGCGGGAGCTGCCGGCGCCCGTCCTGGCCCGCCTCCACGGCCATGTCCTCGGCGGCGCCCTGGAGCTCGTCCTGGGCTGCGATCTCCGGCTCGCCGCGGCGTCCTGTCGGCTCGGGATGCCGGAGATCCGGGTCGGGATCCCCTCGGTGATCGAGGCGGCGCTCTTGCCGGGCCTCGTCGGCTGGGGCCGGGCGGCTGAGCTCCTCCTGCTGGGCGAGAGCATCGACGCCGTCGAGGCGGAGCGCTGGGGCCTCGTCAACCGGGCCGTGCCCGACGACGCGCTCGACCGGGAGGTGGAGGCCTGGATCGCGCGACTGCTGGCGCTCCCCCCGCAGGCCCTCCGCCGCCAGAAGGCCCTCCTGGCCGCGTGGCGCCGCGTCGACCTCGAATCGGCCATCGCGCTGTCGATGGACGCCTTCGCGGCGACCTATACCACGGACGAGCCGCGGGCGGCCATGCAGCGGTTTCTCGATCGCGGGAGATCCGAGGCGCGGTGAGCGGGAGTCCCCCCCTTGACACCCGAGCGCCTCACGGCGGAACGTGGGAAGGCCCCATGGACTTCGACCTGACGGACGCCCAGCGACTCACCCGGGACCTGGTCCGCGAATTCGCGGAGCGGGAGGTCAAGCCTCGCGCCGCCGAGATCGACCGCGCCGACGAGTTTCCGGGAGACCTCTACAAGCGGATGGCGGAGCTGGACATCCTCGGCATGACGGTGCCGTCCGAGTACGGGGGCTCGGGCGCCGACACCCTGAGCTGGTGCATCGCCCAGGAGGAGCTGGCCCGCGCCTCGGCCGCCGTCGCCGACGCCCAGCTCCTCTCGAAGCTGATGAGCGACATGATTCTCGCCAACGGGACCGAGGCGCAGCGCCGGCGGTACCTGCCGGCCATGGTCCGCGGCGAGAAGATCTGCGCCATCGCCCAGACCGAGCCGGGCGCCGGCTCCGACGTGGCCGGGATCCAGACGACCGCCACCCCGACCGCCGACGGCTACATCCTGAACGGGACGAAGCGCTTCATCACGGCGGCCCTGGTCTGCGAGCTGGCCGTCGTGGTGGCGACGACGGACCGGCGGAAGGGGCGCGCCGGGATCACGCTCCTTCTCGTGGAAATGGGGACGCCGGGGTTCGCGCGCGGCTCGAAGGAGTCGCTCCTCGGCGTGCGCGGGCTCGCCACCGGGGAGCTCGTCTTCGAGGACTGCCGCGTGCCCCGCTCGGCCCTCCTCGGCGGCGAAGGCGAGGGGTTCAAGCGGGCCATGATCTCGCTCGACACCGGACGGATCGGGATCGGCGCCCAGGCCCTGGGGATCGCCCAGGCCGCCATGGAGGCGGCGGTCGCCTACGCCAGGCAGCGCCCCGCCTTCGGCCAGCCGATCGCGGGCTTCCAGGCGGTCCAGTTCATGCTCGCCGACATGTCGGCCCAGATCGAGGCGAGCCGCCTCCTCCTCCGCAAGGCGGCCTGTCTCAAGGACCGGGGCCGGCCGCTCATCCGGGAGGCGGCCGAGGCGAAGCTCGTCGCCTCCGAGACCGCGGCGCGGGTGACGACCGACGCCCTCCAGATCCACGGGGCCTACGGCTACTCGACCGAGTTCCCCATCGAGCGCTTGTACCGCGACGCGCGGGTCTACCAGATCTGGGAGGGGACGAGCCAGATCCAGCGTCTCGTGATCGCCCGCCAGCTCCTCAAGTGATTTCCCCGTCGATCCTGGTGCGGGCCGACGGCGTCATCCAGTGACCACCGGTCACGGCCCGCTCCGGGTCCTCGAAGGCGTCCGGGTCCTCAGCTTCACCCAGTTCCTGCTGGGACCTTCCGGCGTCCAGTTCCTCGCCGACCTCGGGGCGGACGTCATCAAGATCGAGCCGCCCGGCGGCAAGCTGTGGGAGCGGAACTGGTCGGGGTGCGACCTCTACAAGAACGGGGTGAGCGTCTTCTTCATGTCGACGCACCGGAACCAGCGGAGCCTGACGCTCGACCTCAAGCGGCCAGACGGCCAGGCCATCGCCCGGCGCCTCATCGAGCGCGCCGACGTCCTCGTCCAGAACTTCCGTCCGGGCGTCATGACGCGCCTGGGCCTCGGCTACGAGGCGGCGGCGGCGCTGAACCCCCGTCTGGTCTACGTCTCCGCCTCCGGCTACGGCGAGGCGAGCCCCTATCGCGACCGCCCCGGCCAGGACCTTCTCCTCCAGGCCGTCTCGGGGCTCGCCCATATCTCCGGCCGCGCGGGCCAGCCGCCGACGCCGGTCGGCACCGCCGTGGTCGACCAGCACGGGGCGACGCTCCTGGCCCTCGGCGTGCTGGCGGCGCTCCTCGAGCGCGGCCGGACCGGCCGGGGCCTCCACGTCGAGGTGAGCATGCTGCGGGCGGCTCTCGACCTCCAGCTCGAGGTGGTGACCTACTTTTTGAATGGCGCCCGGATGGAAAAGAGCCCCAGTAGCCTGGCCAGCATGTTTCATCCGGGCCCCTACGGCGTCTACGAGACGAAGGACGGCCACCTCGTGCTCTCGATGTCGCCGCTCTCGGCGCTGCAGCAGGCCCTCGACCTGGCCGAGCTCGCCCCGCACGCGGCGGTGCCGTACAATTTCCCGGCCCGGGAAGCGATCGCGCGGATCCTCGAGCCCGTCATGCGGACGCGGACGACCGCGGAGTGGGTCGAGCTCCTGGTGCCTCGGGGCGTGTGGGCGGCGCCGGTCCTCACCCACGCCGAGACTTTCGCCGACCCGGCGGTGCAGGCGGCCGACGCCGTCGAGGACATCGAGCACCCGGTCGCCGGGCGCGTCCGGCTCCTGCGGTTCCCGCTCGAGCTGTCGACGGGCCGGGCCACCGTGCGCCGGCCACCGCCGATGCCGGGGGAGCAGGCGGAGGAGATCTTGCGGGAGGTCGGCTACGCCGAGGCGGACGTCCGCCGGCTCCGCGCCGAGGGCATCGTGTGAGGGGAAGGGGTGACGTCTGCCGCTGGCATCCCCGCATGATGAAGGTGACACCACGCTGACCGGAGGATGAAGATGCCGAGCGACGGGCTGGACCTCACGGGCCGGGTCGCCATCGTGACCGGTGGGACCCGAGGGATCGGCGAGGCGATCGTCCAGCGGCTCGCGAAGGCGGGCGCGCGGGTCGTGGCGGTGAGTCGAACGGCGACCGAGGGGACGGGGGAAGCCGGGGGAGCGGTCCTGGCCGGAGACGTGGCGGTCGAGGCCGACGTGGCTCGGGCCGTCGAGACCGTCCTCGGGCGCTACGGGGCCATCGACATCCTGGTGAACTGCGCGGGCGTGGTCCGCCGGAAGCCCGCGCTCGAGACGACCGAGGCGGACTGGAGCTTCCTGCTCGACGTCAACCTCAGGGGAGTGCATCTCGCCTCCCGGGCGGTGGTCCCGGCCATGCGCCGGGCCGGCCGCGGGCGGATCGTCAACATCACCTCCATCGGCGCCGACCTGGCCCTCCTGAACCGGTCGGCCTACTGCGCCAGCAAGGCGGGCGTCCTCCAGCTCACCCGCTGCCTGGCGCTCGAGTGGGGGCCGTGGGGGATCACGGTGAACGCGGTCGGACCCGGCATCACCGAGACGCCGATGACCCGCGGCTACCTCGAAGCCGACCCGGTCCGGCGGGCGACCATGATCCGGAAGATCCCGCTCGGGCGGCTGGGGAGTCCCGACGACATGGCCGGCGCCGTGCTCTTCCTGGCGTCGGACCTCGCGAGCTACATCACGGGTCAGACGGTCTACGTCGACGGCGGCTGGGGAATCGGAGACCTGGACTGGTAGGGAGCCACGCGAAGGAGACGGTCCATGGAGACACCAGGCGGAGCGGGGACGGCGATGGCCGCGCTTCCGATCGGCAAGTCGGTGACCGTCCGGAAGACAGTGGGCGAGACCGACGTGTATCTCTTCGCCGGCATCTCGGGAGACTTCGCGCCGATCCACGTGGACGAGGAGTTCATGAAGGGGACGCGCTACGGCCACCGGATCGCCCACGGCGCCCTCATGATCGCCTACATGTCCCAGGCGTCGACCAGGATCTGCGAGGGGGTGTCGGGGACCGTCGTCTCCTATGGCTACGACCGCATCCGCTTCCCGAAGCCCGTCTTCATCGGCGACACGATCACGGTGACCTACGAGGTCGCCGAGCGCGACGTGGCGGCCGGGAAGACGTTCAGCAAGGTGACCTGCACCAACCAGCGCGGCGAGGTGGTGGCCG
>DASYQW010000046.1 GCA_036005065.1 Candidatus Methylomirabilota bacterium
GAAGATGCCCCCCCTCGGTTGCGGCGGCACAGCCGCCGCTCGGAGCGCTGCCCGACGCGGCGCGCGCTCGGGGCGAGCCGCCGGGTTACTCCGACACGCGCCTGGCCGGCGGGCGGCTCCGTCGCCCGCATCTTCTTGACAAGGCCTCCCGACTCCTCCTACACTCGGCCGCGCGCCGGCACTCCGGAACGGTCCACGCCGACGCGACCCGAAAGGAGCGTCATGCCGGTGGCCAAGCGCTCGCGTCTCGCCGCCCCGCTCTGCGCTCTGCTGGCCGCCATCCTGGCCGGATGCGTGTCGACGCCGACCTGGGAAGCGAAGGATCTGGCGGCGGTGCTCGACGCGTACCGCAAGCAGAACGTGCTCCTGGAGGAGCGGCGGCAGGCCCGCGAGCGCCAGATGTTCCGCAAGCTGGCGGTGAGCAAGGGGCCGTCGCTGTTTGCGTCCACGGTGAGCGTCGACCTCGAGCGGGCTCCGCTGGAGCCCGTGGTGCGCCGGGTGCTGGACGACGGAGATCTGCCGTACTCGATCGAAGCCCCGCTGCCGGCGGCGCGGGTGACGGCCCGATTCGATGCCCTGCCGGTCCTCCCGGCCCTCAATCGGCTGCTCGAGCCCCACGGCCTGTCCGCGGCCGTCAAGGACTCGGTGCTGGTCATCGGTCCCGGGGGCCCGGGCGAAACCGCCGCCTCGGCCGCGCCGGCCCCCCCGGCGACCCCCGCGCCGCCGAGCCCGCCCGCGGCAGCCGCGCCTCCGGCCCCGCCGGGCGCGCCGATCCTCCCGGGCTTGCTCCCCGGACTCGCGCCGCCCGGGCTGGGAGCGCCCCGGCCGTGGACGGGCATCACGGTTCCGCTCCGGTACCTGGATACCGCGGCGGCCGCCGCGTTCCTGGATGGCCTGTACCCCTTGAGCCAGCCGGCCGGCACCCGCGTCATCACCTTCGGGCAGCAACCCTACACCAACGCCATCTCCCTGGTCGGCGGCATCGACGAGGTGGGCAAGGCCGCCCGGCTCCTCCGCCAAGCCGACCACGAGCCGGCTCACGTCGTGATCGAGGCGTTGGTTGTCGAGTTCGACGCCGACGCTCTGGAGCAGCTGGGCACGGATCTGCAGAACTTCGCCAGCGGAGAGATCAGCGCCCTCACGACGGCCATCGGCCTGGTCGGCCAGAAGGCCCTGACCTTCACCTACACCGCCGGCGCCGCCAACAGGCGCGCCTTCACCGCGCTCATCGACGTCATGGTCCAGCACGAGAAGGCCCGGCTCATCTCACGCCCGTTCCTGGCCACCCTCAGCGGGAAGAGCGCGGCCATCAACATCACGCGTGACCGCTACGTAATCGTCCAGTCGGCCCAGTTCGGCGCTACCGTCGTCACGCCCAACGGGATCTCGGCCGGCATCATCATGAACATCACCCCCACCGTGCTGCCGGAGGGTATGGTCCGGCTCGACGTCAGCGTGCAGGATTCCCTGTTCGTTCCCTCGGTCAGCCCCAACATCGCGGCCGAGGTGGACAAGAATCAGGCCAACACCGCGATGCTGGTGGAGAGCGGCCAGAGCATCATCATCGCCGGCCTCACCCTGAACCGTCAGACGACCAGCAACGCCGGGCTCCCGTGGCTCCGCCACGTGCCGCTCCTGAACCTGCTGGCGGCCAAACAGCAGGCCGAGACCACCCGGGCGGAGGTCATGGTCTTCGTGACGCCCCACGTCTGGTCCCCGGGGATGACGTCGCCGCTCGCCGAGCCCGACGCCTTCTCGTTCAGGAAGGACGACCGCGACCTGACCGACCTCGAGCGGTTCCGGCGCCCCTGAGCTGAACCTCGGAGGGGGTGTCGGAACACCCCCTCCGAGTTCAGGTCAGTGACCGAGGTAGCGGAACTGGATGTCGCGCCAGGCCGGCTGGGTCGTCACCCTCAGGAGCGCCACGTTCAGGCTCTCGCGGAGCGGGCTGCCCGTCGGCAGGGGAAAGGCGTAGAACTCGCGCTCCAGGAGGTCGGGCAGGACGTTGACGACGCCGCTGAACTCGCGCTGGATCTCGTACTTGAGGGCCGCCTCGCCGTGGACGAGGCCGTCGACCTCCTCTCGCGCGAGCGCCCGCACCGCATCGGCCAGGTGCGCGAACCTCCGTGCCTTGACGCGCTGGCGACGGAGGTATTCCACGGCCGGCGAGCCATCGACGACGGCCACCCGGAAGTTCCGCAGATCGGCCGCCGTCCGGATCTGCTCGAAGTGGCTGATCGCGACCCGGGCCGAGACGAAGCCGGTGAAGAACGTCACCAGGACGACGCTGACCAGCATCCAGGTGACGGCGACGACCCGCCCGGCCACCGTCATGGGGATCTTGTCTCCGTAGCCGACCCCGGTGAAGGTCACGGCCGACCACCACACGCCGGCGCCGATGCCGGAGACCGCGCCGCCGCCGAAGTCCTTGGGATTCCGCTGCCGCTCCAGGAGCCAGGTGACCGCTCCGGCGGCGACGAGGAGGGCCAGCCACCCGAGCAGGGCGCCGAGGAACGCCGGCGAGAGGAAGGCCCGGGCCAGGCTGGCCCAGCGAATGCCCTCCGGGCGCCGGGGCACGGCGATGCCGAGGCCGGTCGTGTAGAACATGTGGCTGAAGTCGACGCGCTGCTCCCGCTCCGGCGTGACGGCGACGGGCCCCACCAGCGCGTCGAGCCCCCCGGCCTCGACACCGGTCAGCGCCGCGTCCGGCTCCAGCTCCTGGAATCGATACTGGAGGCCGAGCTCGCGGGCGATCGCGTCCCAGAGGTCGACGGCGATCCCCTGCCACGTCCCTCCCGCCGACTTCATGGTGTAGGGCGGCGCCGAGAACACCCCGACGGTCAGCGTCCGGGCGGCGGGCGGCGTCTGGGCACTCGCGCTGCCGCTCGAGGCGGCGGCGAGCACGAGCGCGGATGCCGCGAGGAGGCGTCTTCCGAGGGTCAAGGCACGGTCTAGAGTAACTCACTTCACGGTGACGCTCTTGGCCAGGTTGCGCGGCTTGTCGGGGTCGTGGCCACGCAGCAGCGCCAGGTAATAGCCGAGCAGCTGAGCCGGCGCGGCGTTGACCAGGGCGGTGGCCGGGCCGAGGTCGGCCACCGGGATGTGATAGTCGAACGCCTCGTGGGGCTCCGGCGACACGCCGACGAGCATGGCGCCGCGGGCCTTCACCTCCATCGCCCCCGCCATGATGTCGTCGTGGGTCTCGTCGCGCGGAGCCACCACCAGGCAGGGCGTGCCCGGCTCGATCAGCGCGATCACGCCGTGCTTCAGCTCGCCGCCGGCGAAGCCCTCGGCGTGGACGTAGCTCACCTCCTTCACCTTCAGCGCCGCCTCGAGCGCGAGCGGATAGCTCGGGCCGCGCCCGATGACGAAGAGGTGGTCGCGGAGGTAGATCTCCTCGGCGATCCGGCGAATGAGGTCTCGCCGGTCGTCGGCGAGCAGGCGCTCGATCTCGTCGGCCGCGCCCTCCACCAGCGCGGCTCCGGCCGCGAGCTGCCCGGTCAGCTCGTAGGCGGTCAGCAGCAGGACGGCCAGCTTCGCGGTGAAGCTCTTGGTGGCCAGGACGCAGCGCTCGGGACCGGCCCCCAGCGGCACCGCGCAGTCAGCCAGGCGCCACAGCGTGGAGCCCTCGACATTGACCAGGGCGGCGATGCGCGCCCCGCGCTGCCGCGCCGCCCGCACCGAGTCGATGACGTCGATGGTTTCGCCGCTCTGGGACAGGGCCACCACCAGCGATCCGGCGGTGACGAAGTCGCCGAGGTACGAGAACTCCGACCCCGTGGCGAAGGTGACGCGGCGGCCGGCGATCCGGGCGAGGAAGTACTGGGCAGCCAGCGCGGCGTGGCCGGCTGTGCCGCAGCCCACGACGAAGACGTCGCGCGCGTCAGCCAGCATCGCCGCGAGCCGCCGCGCGTGCTCCCCCCAGCTCTGCCCGAGGCGCCGCAAGACCGCCGGCTGCTCGTGGATCTCCTTGGTCATGTAGTCCGGGTATCCGGCCAGCTCGGTGGCGGCCGCCTCCCACTGGACCTCCGTGATCTCGGGCACCAGCTCGCGGCCGGTCGACACGTCGAAGAGACGGTTGGTCTCGCGGCTGACCAGCACCGCCTGCTGATCCTCGACGAAGGTCACCCGGCGGGTGTGCTCGAGCAGGGCGCTGTAGTCCGAGGCGAGCATGTTGCCCTGCTCGCTCCAGCCGAGCACGAGGGGAGAGCCGCTCTTGGCGGCGGCGAGCCGGCCGTCGCGCGCGTCGAGGACGGCGATGGCATTGAGCCCCCGAAGCTGGCGGAAGGCGGCGATCGTGGCGGCCAGGAGCTGATCCGGGCCAGACGGCGTCTGGTTCAGACAGTCCTCGAGCAGGTGGGCGACCACCTCGGTGTCCGTCTCGGAACGGAACCGGTGGCCGGCCCGCGCCAGCGGGGCGCGCAGCTCTCGGTAGTTCGTGACGATGCCGTTGTGGACGAGGGCGAGGCGCCCGGCGCAGTCGAGGTGGGGGTGGGCATTGGGCTCGGTCACTCCGCCATGGGTCGCCCAGCGCGTGTGCCCGAGGCCCAGGGCGCTGGCCGGAAGCTCCGCGACCGCGTCACCGATCTTGCCGACGCGCTTGTCCATGACAACCTGGGTGCCGTGGGCGACGCCCACGCCCCAGGAGTCGTAGCCGCGATACTCGAGCTTCTTGAGCGCGCGGAGCACGATCCCCGCGGCGTCCTGCTGGATGCCCGCGTAGCCGAAGATTCCACACATGGCGCGCCTCCACCCGGGGAGAGAGGGTGCGTGGAATCTGGCGCCGCCGCGAGCAGGCCCGCTCGCGGCTCCCGAGCGCGCGATGCCGGGGTCCGGCCGTCCCCCGTCAGCGGGGGCAGCCCCGACGGCATCACAGAGGGCAAGGAGGAGTCGAGAGGCGGGTCAGCGTGACCCGCCGGCACCCTGGGCAGCCTTTGTCAGCGCGTCGCCGCGCTGGTTTGCTCTGCCCATCACGACCGTGCCCGCCGAGGGACCATCCGCCGAATGGTTCGATCGGTCCCTTCCTCGTCATCCGCCTGCGGCCAGGCGGACCAGGCGCTCATCCTGCGCGACTCCTCGATCCCGCTCAGATCACGCTCGCGCACCACCCCTTTCCCGATCAGCGGTCTGATTCCATCGTATCAGCGTCTCGCCCCCGGGCGCAATCCCATCCCGCCGAGTTTGAGGTATGCTGTTTCCGCTCCTCAGCGAAAGGACGCGCCTCGTGCCCTGGGACCCGGCCCAGTACCTGAAGTTCGCCGACCATCGCTTGCGGCCGGCGATCGATCTGTTGAACCGGATCGACGTCGCCGACCCGGCCGAGGTCTACGACCTGGGAGCCGGCGCCGGCAACGTGACCCGGCTGCTCAGGGCGCGGTGGCCGAACGCGCGCATCACCGGTGTCGACGAATCGCACGAGATGCTGGTGAAGGCGGCCGCGGGAGATCCGGAGATCGTCTGGCAGCGGGCCGACCTGGCGACCTGGCGCCCGGCGCGACCGGCCGACGTCATCTACTCCAACGCGGCCCTCCACTGGCTCGGCGACCACCACCGGTTGTTTCCGGCGCTCCTTTCGGCGCTGGCGCCGGGTGGCGTGCTCGCCGTCCAGATGCCCCGCAATTTCTCCGCGCCCTCCCACACCGCCATCGCCGACGCGGTCCGGAGCGGACCGTGGCGTACGAAGCTCGAGTCGTTGATCACGCCGGCGCCGGTGGCCGACCCGGCCGTCTATTTCGACCTGCTGGCCCCGCGGGCGGCCGCCCTCGACATCTGGGAGTCCGAGTATCTCCAGGTGCTCGAGGGCGAGCACCCGGTCAAGGAGTGGACCAAGGGCACGTGGCTCCGGCCGTTGCTCGACGCTCTCGACGAGCCCGAGCGGAGCCGCTTCGAGGCGTGTTATGCCGAGCTGGTCGGGCGCGCCTACCCGCCACGCTCGGACGGACTCACGCTGTTCCCGTTTCGACGCCTCTTCGTGGTGGCCAGGGCGCGCGAAGACTGAACCACTGGCATGGGTATGCCTGGGCGTCTCGGAGCCCGCGCCGAGCTCTTCATGGATCGGAAGCCGGGCCGCCGGTATGCCGCCACGCTGCTCGGCCGGGCGGCCCGGCGGGCGCTGGCCACGCCCTCCGGATGGGATGTGGTCGCGGTGTTTCGCCGGAGCCTGTACTGCGGCAGCCCCGACGGGTCGCTGATCTGCCTCGGCCCGGCCTCCATCGGGGCGGGGCCGCTCAACGTCATCTGTGACCTCCCCAAGGGGGCCGGCTGGGAGGCCGACGTCCTGGAACCCGGAGCGGCGGCGGAGTGGGATGGGACGACCTTTCGGGTCGATGGGTGCTTCGCCTTCGAGCTGGCCGGCGCGCGCGAGTGGCGTCCGGTCCCGGTGCCCGGCGACTGGGCTCCGGACGTGGTCGCCGCGTCGGTACGGGCAGTGGCGGCCGAGACGGCGGCCTGCGCTCCGGCCGACGGCCTGGCTCGGGTCATCTCGACGCTGGCCCCGGCGGGGGCGGCGCCCCCGGATGCCGCGCGGAGCCCCCTCGACCAGCTGGCGGGTCCGGCGGTGACGGCGCTGGCCGGATGGCTCCGATCGGTCCGAGACCAGGCCGGGCCGCCCACTCCCGGGCCGCCCTCCGAGCTGGAGTCCTTGATCGGGCTGGGGCCGGGCCTGACGCCGTCGGGCGACGACCTCCTCGGCGGCGCGATGATCGCGCTTCGGGCCTTCGGGCGGCCGGACGCGGCCGAGCGACTCGCCGATCGGCTGCTGCCGCGGGCGCGAAGCCGGACGCATCGCATCAGCCTCGCGCATCTCGCCAGCGCCGCCGATGGCGAAGGCATGGCCGCGCTGCACGCCCTGCTGGCGGCGCTGTGTGAGCCGGACCTCCCGCAGCTCCATGCGTGTCTGGATGCTCTGGCGGCGGTCGGGCACACGTCGGGCTGGGACGCGCTGGCCGGGGCCTCGGTCGTCGCCGCGGTCATGTCGAGCCCGAGGCCCGGGAGGGAGTCGCGATGGAGCTGACTCGGCTGAGCGCGGGCGAGGCCGCCGCCGCCGTCCGCGCCGGCACGCTGACGGCGGAAGCGCTGGTCCGGGCGTGTCTCGGCCGCATCGCCGAGCTCGAGGAGCAGCTCGGGGCCTGGGCGTACCTGGATCCCGACTATGCGGTGAGCCAGGCCCGGCGCGCGGATCAGCATCGACGGGATGGCGAGGCGCTGGGCCCCCTCCACGGGGTGCCGGTCGGCGTGAAAGACATCTTCGACACGGCTGACATGCCGACCGAGAACGGGACCGTGCTCCATGCCGGTCGCCAGCCCACCGAGGACGCCACCGCGGTGTCACTGCTCCGCCAGGCAGGCGCCATCGTCCTGGGCAAGACGGTGACCACCGAGCTGGCCGTCTACTCTCCGGGCAAGACCACGAATCCCCACGACCCCCGGCGAACGCCGGGCGGATCCTCGAGCGGGTCGGCGGCGGCCGTCGCCGCGTTCATGGTCCCGGTGGCGCTCGGCTCTCAGACCAACGGGTCCGTGCTCCGGCCGGCGTCCTACTGCGGCGTCTATGGCTACAAGCCCACCTACGGGCTGATCTCCCGCCACGGCGCGCTGGGCCAGTCCCCGCCGCTGGACCAGGTCGGGGTCTTCGGGCGAAGCGTCGAGGACGTCGCGCTGCTGGCCGAATCGCTGATGGCCTTCGACAGCCGGGATCCCGCCATGCGGCCGCGCGCCCACGCGCGGCTCCTGGCGGGGCTGGCCGCCGAGCCGCCGACGGAGCCCCGGCTCGCCTTCGTCAGGACGCCCGCCTGGGACCGGGCCGACGACGAGACCCGGCGGGCACTCGCGCGCCTGGTGGAGCGTCTGGGCCCGCGGGTCGTGGAGGTCGCGCTGCCGCCGATGTTCGACGAGGCGATCGGCTGGCACCGCACGATCATGGAGGCGGACCTGGCGAAGAGCTTCGCGGGCGAGTACGCGACGGGGAAAGACCGGCTGAGCTCCGTCCTCCGGGCCATGATCGACCGCGGCCACGAATGCCGGGCCGTGGACTACAACCGCGCGCTCGAGGGCATCCCGCGCCTCAACGAGGCCCTCGATCCGATCTTCCAGTCCTGCGACGCCATCCTCGCGCCGGTGACCACCGGCGCCGCGCCCCTCGGGCTCGAGTCGACGGGAAGCCCGATCTTCTGCACCATCTGGACGCTCTGTGGCGTGCCGGCGATCAGCCTGCCCCTGCTGCACGACGCCGCCGGCATGCCGATGGGCGTCCAGCTCGTCGGGCGCCGAGGCGACGACGGCCGGCTGCTGCGCACCGCCCGATGGCTGGCGCAGCGCGGATCCGCGTAGGAAGAACAGGAGGCACCATGGGAACGTTGGCGCGAGTCCTGGCCACGCTGATCCTCCTCGCCATCCCGGCCCGCGCGACGGCGCAGGCGGCGGTCCCCCTCAAGGTGATCGTCTTCCCCGGCGGCTTCAACTGGCCGATCTGGGCCGCCCAGCAGCAGGGACTCTTTGCCCGCGAAGGGCTCGAGGTGCAGCTCACCCCGACCCCGTCCTCCGTCTTCCAGCTCACGAACCTGATCGAAGGAAAGTTCGACATCGGGATGACGGCCATCGACAACGTCATCGCCTACCAGGAGGGGCAGGGGGAAGCGCCGGTCCAGGGCACCCCCGACCTCTTCGCCTTCATGGGCGGCGACAACGGCTTCCTGCGCCTGATCGTCCAGGCGGACATTCGAGCCTATGCCGACCTCAAGGGCCGAGAGCTCTCCGTCGACGCCCTGACGACCGGCTACGCCTTCGTCCTGCGCAAGATGCTGGAGCACGGAGGCCTGAAGGAAGGCGACTACACCCTGGTGCGGGCCGGCGGCGTCCTCCAGCGCTGGGAGGCGCTCAAGGAGCGGAAGCACGCCGGCACCCTGCTCATCACGCCATTCGAGATCATCGCCGAGTCGCTGGGGTTCCGGCGGCTCGGCAACGCCGTGGACGTCCTCGGCCGCTACCAGGGGCTGGTGGGCGCGGCCCGCCGCTCCTGGGCCCAGGGCCATGCCACCGAGCTCGGCGGGTTCATCCGGGCGTACCGGGCGGGGCTCACCTGGCTCTACGACCGGAGCCACCGGGACCCGGCGCTCCAGCTCCTCCAGAAGAACGTGCCCGGGATGTCGCATGATCTGGCGGCCAAGACGTACGACGTCCTGCTGGCCCCGGCGGGGGGTTTCGAGCCGGCGGCGCGGCTGGACGTCGAGGGCATCCGGACGGTCCTCAAGCTCAGGAGCGAGTACGGCCGGCCGAAGAAGGACCTGACCGACCCGAGCCGGTACTACGACCTCTCCCATTACGAGCGCGCGGCCGGGCCCCGCTGATCGGTGTACCGCTCCGAGCGCGCGCCGCGTCGGGCAGCGCTCCGAGCGGCGGCTGTGCCGCCGCAACCGAGGGGGGGGAATCGGGGGGGTCTTCCGAGACCCCCCGAAATGCCCTAGCGGGCGAGGTGATAGGGGACGTCTGTCACGATGACCCCGCGCCGGAACAGCAGCGCGCCCTTGATCAGCAACGCCGTCTGGTTGTGCAGCAAGTGCTGCCACCAGCGCGCCGGCACGAACTCCGGGAGGATGACCGTGACGAGCGAGTTCGGCGCCTGCTCCTGGAGGTGGTCGAGGTACTCGAGAAACGCGCCCACCACCGACCGGTAGGGGGAGCGCAAGACCACCAGCGGCACCCCGGTCCCCCACTTGCCCCAGCGTTCCTCCAAACGACGGGTTGAGTCCGGGTCCGACTCCACGTAAACGGCCCGGGCGCTGGGCGACAGCGTCTTCGCGTACCGGAGGGCCGGGAGCGTGCCTCGGTGGAGGTCGCCGGTCAGGACGAGAACCGTGTGGTGCTCGGGCGGGGGCGGCGGGTCGGCCCCCTCGAGCGAGAGCTGGCCGGCGACGTCCGCGTAGTGGCGGTGGATCGCCAGGAAGACGAGCACCAGCCCCGGGATCAACAGGACGACGATCCAGGCCCCGTGCGTGAACTTGGTGACGGCGATGATCAGCGTGACGATCCCGGTAGCGGCCGCTCCCGCGCCGTTCAACGTCGCCCGCCTGAGCCAGCGACGACCACGGGCGCGGAACCAGAACCGGACCATTCCGGCTTGCGACAGCGTGAAGGAGACGAAGACGCCGACGGCGTAGAGCGGGATCAGGGCGTGAGTCTCGGCCCGGAAGATGACGAGCAGGACGGCGCTCAACACCGCCAGGATGATGATGCCGTTGGAGAACGCGAGCCGGTCGCCGCGGCTGGCGAACTGCCGGGGCATGAAGCGATCACGGGCCATGAAGGAGGCCAGACGCGGGAAATCCGCGAAGCTGGTGTTGGCCGCCAGCACCAGGATCAGCATGGTCATGGCCTGCACGAAGTAATAGAGAACGCCCCCGCCGAACACCCGGCGCGCCAGCTGGGAGTTGATCGTCTCCTGCTCGGCCGGCACCAGGCCGAAGGCGTTGGCCAGAAACGTGATGCCGATGAACAGCGTGGTCAGGATCGTGCCGAGCATCACCAGCACCTGGCGCGCGTTCCGCGCCTCGGGCGGCCGGAAGGCGGGGACGCCGTTCGAGACCGCCTCGATGC
>DASYQW010000047.1 GCA_036005065.1 Candidatus Methylomirabilota bacterium
ATCTATGGGGTGGACGCTGGCCGCGAGACGCTCGAGGAGCGCTTCGTCGAGCTGCTGGCTCGCCCGGCCAATCCGGACCAGGGCGCGTGACGCGGGGCCAGCCGTGAACATCCTCGTCATCGCCCGGCTCACCCTCCTGGAGGCGCTCCGCCGGCGGCTCCTGTGGGCCCTGGCCGTGCTCACGGTCGCCGTCGTCGTCCTGACCGGATGGGGCTTTGCGCTGCTCACCGCCAATGCCCGGGAGCGCGCCGTGCCGCCGCTCGAGTTCGTGGTGGCGGTGAGCCAGCTGCTCATCCTCGTCGCCTTCATGTTCAGCTTCGTGCTGGCGATGACGGCTGCCTTCCTGGGGGCGCCCGCGATCGCCGCCGACCTGGAGTCGGGCGTCCTCCAGGCGGTGGCCGCCAGGCCGATCCGCCGCGCCGAGATCCTGATCGGCAAGTGGCTGGGACTGGCCATCATCGTGCTCGGCTACGCGATCGCGGCGGGGCTTCTCCAGGTGGGGGCGGTGGGCCTGGTCTCGGGATACCTGCCCCCGGACCCGTTGAGTGCCACGCTGTTTCTCGGCGGCCAGGCGATCGTCCTGCTGAGCATCGCCCTGCTGCTCAGCACGCGGCTGCCCACGATCGCTGGCGGGGCGGTCGCGGTCGTCCTGTTCGGCGTGTCATGGATCAGCGGCGTGATGGGCGGCATCGCCGGCGTGCTCGGCCTGGACGCGCTTGCCCGCACGGTGGAGGCCAGCCGGTTCGTGGTGCCCCTCGACGGGTTGTGGAAGGGCGCCGTATACGCATTGGAGCCGCCGGCGTTCATCCTTCTCGCGACGTCCGCCGGCGAGCGAGCCGCCCGCCTGGCAGCCAACAACCCCTTCTACGCTTCGGCGCCGCCGTCGACGGGCTTCCTGCTCTACGTCGGTGCGTGGCTGGTCGTGATCCTCGCCCTGGCCGCCTGGTCGTTCGCCCGCCGCGAGATCTGACGCTCAGCGCCGCCCGACGTATCGGAAGCAGCCCGGCAGGTGGTCGTCGACGAGGCCGACGCTCTGCATGAAGGCGTACACGATCGTGGGGCCCACGAAACGCATGCCATGCCGGCGGAGGTCGATCGACAGCGCCTGGGCGGCCGGCGTGGTGCTCGCGATGTCAGAGGCGGTCGCGGTGGCCGGAAGGCGGGGCGTGGGTCCCGGCAGGCGGTCCACCAGGTATCCGTCGAAGGACCCGAAGGCAGCCTGGATCGCCCGGATCGCCGCAGCGTTGCCGACCGTCGCTTCGATCTTCGCGGCGTTCCGGACGATGCCGGCGTCGGCCATGAGGCGGGCCCGGTCGCGCGCCCCGAAGGAGGCGACCACCGCCGGATCGAACCCGCGAAACGCGGTCCGGAACGCCTCTCGCTTGCGGAGGATCGTGGACCATGACAGGCCCGCCTGGAACGACTCCAGCGCGAGCCGTTCGAAGAGCTCGGCGTCGTCGTGGATCCGGATGCCCCATTCCCCATCGTGATAGGCGACCATGAGCGGGTCGGGGCGGCCGCCAGTCGCCAGCGACCACCAGCAGCGTGGGCGATCGTCTGCGCCAGTCGCGGGTGTCGAAGCGGGTGGTTCGGTCATCGGCTCGGATGGGACGAGATCGGACGGCGAGGCTGGTCGCCCCGAGCGTACTCTGGCACGCAGTCGGGCGTCGGGGTAGGCTGCCGGCATGGCCACCCCCGTCCGTGTCTATCTGGGTCCGGGCGCCTCGGGTTCAGCCGCCACGATGGAGCCCCTCGCCGCCGGGCTCCGCGCTCGCGGCGTCGATGCCGTGGCCATCGACCTCCCGAAGCGTCGGGCGGAGGCCGCCGTCCACGCCCTGCTCGCGATCGCCCCGCCGGGCGATCACGTGGTCGTCGGCGGCCAGTCGTACGGCGGGCGAGTGGCCAGCCTCGCGGCGGCGGAGCATCGGTACCGCGGGCTGATCTGCTTCTCCTACCCGCTCCACCGACCCGGCCATCCGGACGGCACCACGCGGGTCGCTCACTGGCCGGCGATCGCCTGCCCGGTGCTGCTG
>DASYQW010000048.1 GCA_036005065.1 Candidatus Methylomirabilota bacterium
ATAGGAGGACGTGGGTGCGCACGTACCCACGCTGGCCACGGCCGCTACCGACGCCGCGTTTCCGCACATTCCTCGCCAAAAGAATTTCGGATCGGGGCTAATGGGCCCGACGGCCGGGCCTAGGAGCGCCCCGAGTTTGAACGTGCACTGTAAGTCCTCACGACGATCCGCCACCGGGTGCGGCGGCTGCTGGCGCGCCGGGGACGGCGCGCCGTTCCAGGCGCACACCAATGCCTCCCCGTACGGTTCCTGCTCAGTCGCCACGGCTGCCCGATGATTCCCCGGCCCTGGCGAGATGGAACGGAAGGATCTTGCCCGCCCGGGTGGTGATGAGCCGCTGGCGCCGGACGACCACCGTCCCTGCCCGCCGCCACATCCCTGCGCCCAGCGGGGCGAACCCGCCGCCTCGGGCCAGCTCCTCGAGGAGCGTCTGGCACACCCCGGCCTCGTCGACCGGGCCGACCCCGGGGCTCACGAGCAGGAACAGCCGGAGAATCCCGTCCTCTCCTTCCTCCTCGAGGAGCTGATAGTCGGTGCCGGTGCCCCCGAAGCGCGCGGGCAGGACTTCCTCCAGCACCCGCAGCAGATCCGTCTGGACGAAGGTCATCCCCTCGCTGCTCAGCTTCTCGAAGCTCCGGATCCTGGCCAGGTGGGTGGTGAGCCCGACGGTCCCCAGCCCGCACCCGCAGCTCGTCCGCTCCACGACCCCGTGATCCCCGCTCTCCACGTTCAGGAGGACCTTGGGTGCCGAGGCGAGGAGCGAGGTAAACAGGAAGGCGTCGACGACCGGCCCGCCGTCGCCGACCGCTCGCGGCCGCTGGACGAGCCCGTAGCTGTCGCTGAAGAAATGGAGGTCGTCGGACAGCCGCGGAGTCCCGCAGCGGTAGCCGATGATGCCGGCCTCGGTGAAGGCGTAGCGGACGAGGGCCCGGGCGCCGCTCGCCTCCACGATCCGCTGCTTGGCCTCGGTGAAGGGCTCGCCCAGCGTGATGAAGCAGACGCCGTCGAGCCTGAGGCCCCGTTGCCCGGCCGCGGCCGCGATCCGCACGGCCCCGCTGGCGTAGGTCGTGACGCAGAGGAACGCCCCCTCCCGCCGCCGGCCGGCCAGCCGGAGGACCAGCGATGCGGGATCCTGCAGATCGGCGAAGACTGGGGTCGGCAGGGGCCGACCCAGCAGGCGACTCAGGACGGCGAGGTAGCGGGCGCCGAGATGGGCCTTCGCCGGAAGCGGCTGCAACGGGTAGAGCCAGGCGTGCGGCGGCCGCCCGAGCTTAGCGTAGAGCAGCGTGGGGACGAGCGCACCGAATCCCCCCTGGAGCCAGAGGACGTGATCGTATCCCGAGAGCCCGTGCGCGTGGAACGCCAGGGCCGTGTCGACCGCCAGGTCGGTGACGAAGGGGAGGCTGATCTTCACTGAGGTGCCTGGGCCCCGGGTGCCGCCGCTCCGCGCCTCGACATGCGCGGACACGTGGGGGTTGTCGAAGTCCCGGTCGGCGAAGGTGAACCGCTGGCTGCCCCGCACGACCTCCCGCCGCCCCTTGAACTCGTCGAAGGTGACATAGACACCCGCCTCCCGGAGGCGTGAGAGCGCGCCCTCCAGGCCGTCGCGGGCTACCAGGGGCTTGAGGTCGCCGAGCTCGCACCCCGCCGCTCGCAGCAGCGCGAGGTAGGGGCTCCGGGGGTGACCATAAATCGCCTGCTCGACCATCCGTGAGAATCTCTGCTCCCGCGTCGCCAGCCGCCGCCTGACGACCTCGATCGCCTGATCCACGGTCACCGCCGTCCGGAGGAATCCGGGAAGATCCCGAGTCAGCCGGGCCAGCCCGGCGAGATCCGTCAACGGGTGCAATTCGTCGTCACCTCCCAGCCAGGAGTGCGTAGGTGATACGCATGGGCCAGGCCTGCCAGAGGAATGTCGAGAGCGAAGAGGCACAGCCTGCCAGCAACGGCTCGTTGAGCACTCGTGCGAGTGGGATCACCTCGACCCAGACGACCAGGCTGGCAGCAAGAACGAGCAGGCCATAGCCCTCCGGCCCGAGTCGGCGAGTGAGGAAAGCTGTGGTGACGAGAGCCCGGGTGTGAAGCCGATGGCGTCAACC
>DASYQW010000049.1 GCA_036005065.1 Candidatus Methylomirabilota bacterium
CTGGCCCTCGCGGCCGTCGGGCTTCTTCTCGTTGGCGAAGGCAAAATAGGTCGCGCGGTCGTCCCCGCGGAGGAGCGCCAGAAGCGCATCCGCGAGGAGCGCCCCGGCGTCGATCTCGATGGCGAGGAACGGGCCGTTGGCGCCGGCCTTCTCCCAGGCGGCCCCGACGTCCTGGCGGCCGTTCCGTGTGCGTCGCGTGTCGCTCGTCGACATGGCAGGCTCCTTTCCGGCCTCAGCGCGGCAGCTCGCCGGTGGCGATCCGCACGCGCCCGAGAATGTTGATGATGACGCGCCGGACCTCGCCGCCGGCGCGGACGGTGAGCGTACCGAAGGGCACCGCGAAGCCCTTCGGCGAGAAGCGAATGGTGGTGTTTCCCGAGCTGACGACCCCGTCCACCAGGGCATGCGGGCCGACCACGGTGCGCGCCTGTCGGCCGGGATTCTCGACGATCCGGAACGCGTGACCATCGCGCTCGATGACGAGCGCGTGCATCACCCCGGTGGCGCGGGCGCGCGCCCGGGTTGCGTGGACGGCGGCATAGAGGTCTCCCGCCGCGCCGTTCGCCCGGAAGGTCTCGGTGACGCGACCGAGCGCCCCGACGGCCGGGGCGGCGAGGCCGACGCCGACCGCCAGCAGGGCGAGCACGGCGCCCAGCTCGATCAGCGTGACGCCGCGTTCCCCCCGGATCCGCATGCCCGTGGCCGAGAGCAACCGCAGTGCCAGCGACGCGGCGGGGCGCGCCGAGGCGCGCTCCGGCCTGCGCCGGCGCGCGGTTACAGCGAGTGCGCGGGGCGATGTGGCAGGCCGAGCCGTCAGCTCGTGGGTACGGGGCGTGCCGACTGGATTCGGCGCCGCTCAGGCGAGGCGATAGCGGGGTGGGTCCCCGGAGCGGCGCTCGACGCGGCCCTCACGCTCGAGCTTCACGAGATGGGACTGGACCGAGAGCTGGGCCACGGGGTGGAGGGCCGGAGGCACGTCCTGATAGACGCGGGCGACGATCTCGGGCACCGTCTCGGCCCCGCGGCCGAGGGCGGCGACGATCTGCGCCTCACGCTCGAGGCGATGGGCGAGGTAGCCCTCGATGACGGGCCGGGCTGGCTCCAGGACCGGACCGTGGCCCGGATAGATCCGCTGCACGTCGAGGTCGAGCAGACGTCGGAGCGAGGCCAGGTAGGCCTCGAGGTCGCCGTCGTCGGGCGGGATGACGGTGGTCGACCCGCCGAGGATGACGTCTCCGGTGAAGAGGGCGCGCTCTTCTTCCAGGTAGTAGCAGAGGTGATCGGAGGCGTGCCCGGGGGTGTGGAGCGCCCGGAGGGTGACGCCCTCGCCGCCGATGACCGCTCCGTCGGCGAGGGGCTCCATCGGAACCGGGAGGGTCGGGTCGTTGACGACCAGCTTGCCGACTGGGATGCGCGGAAACAGCCGGCGGACGTCGGGGACGCCGCCCATGTGGTCGCGGTGGCGATGGGTGAGGACGGCCCGCGGGATGTCCCCGACGCGCTCCGCCGTCAGGTAGCCGGCGAGGAGCCGCGCGTACTCGGGCACCCCGGCTCCGGTGTCGATCAGGAGCGGCCGGCGCACCCCGACCAGGTACGTGTTGGTGCCGGGGCCGGTCATGAGCCCCGGATTGAGACCGAGGACGCGCCGGACACGGTCGGTCAGGCGCGCGGTCTTCGGGAAGTCGGGCGGCCGGAAGTCAGCCACGATGCTCGACGAAGGTGTTCCACTCGAGGAGCGCGTAGCGGGTCGCGTCCAGCCGGTCGATGATGCCGTGGAACTTGTGACGGCCATCCGCGTGGTGGGCCCACACCGCCTCGTACGCGTCGAACTGGGCGAGATACTGCATCCCGTACTCGGCCGGCTCGGCCATCGGCCACTCGCCAGCCCGGAAGCGCGCGTGCGCCTCGGCCGGGGACACCCACGCGCCTTCGGTCGTCTCCTCGAGGATGAGCCGCGGGCTCTGGCCCGGCGGGAGCGGGCTCAGGAAGAACCGGGCGGAGAAGCGGATCGGACTCGAGGGCGGCGTGATGAAGTGGGCGAGATAGGCCAGCGAGCCGAGGTCGGCGGCCCACCCCTCCTCGGCGAGCACGGCGGTGAACGACCACTCGCCACGCACGAGGGCCTGCCGGTGAGCCTCGAGCCGGTCGCCGACGCCCGGCGCCCGCGCGTCCACGGGCTGATCTGCCGCGTCCACGGCGAGGAGAAGGCCTGTCTCCTCGAAGAGCTCACGCGCGGCCGTGAGCCAGTAGGCCAGGGCAGGGACGCCGTCGCCGGGGTCGCCCAGCCGGGCGGTGGCGGCCTCGGCGGTCAGCCCGCGGACCCGGGCCAGCGCCTCCGGCCGGCGATCGGCGAGGTCCACCTTCCCGCCGGGGAAGGCGTAATAGCCCCCGAGGAAGCGCATCTCGGCCGCGCGGCGGATCAGGTAGCACTCGACCGGGCTCGCCCGGCCGGGTCGGATCAGGATGACCGAGGCCGCCGGACGCGGTTCGACGGGCACGAAGGAAAGTGTAACACGGTAGAATTATGGGCAGATGGGGATCGGATCCCGCAAGGGCGAGGCGCCCGGCGTTGTCCGGGCCGGCCCGCCGGACAGGGAGAGGGCCCCAGGAGGCAAGATGGCCGTCCCGGACGTCGCGTCTTCCCGTGCCCCGCGCTGGTGGCCCGTCCCGGAGGCGGCCACACCGCGCGGCGGACGGTACGGGATGACCCTGCTCGTGATCGCCGCCGTCTACTTCGGCGCGGCCAAGCTCGGCCTCACGATGGCCTTCGTGGCCGAGCAAGTGACGGCGGTGTGGCCGCCCACCGGGATCGCCCTGGTGGCGATCCTCCTCTTCGGCTACCGCGTGTGGCCGGGCATCTGGCTCGGGGCGTTTCTCGCGAATGCCACGGCTCACGAGCCTCTCCTCACCGCGGTCGGCATCGCGATCGGCAACACCCTGGAAGCCGTGACCGGCGCCTGGCTGCTCCACCGGGTGGCCGGCTTCGGGAAGTCGCTCGATCGGCTGCAAGACGCCCTCGGCCTCGTCGTGCTGGCGGCGCTGGGCAGCACGACGGTCAGCGCCACGCTCGGCTCGGCCGCTCTGGTGCTGGGCGGGCTCCAGCCCTGGACGGCCTTCGGCCGGCTCTGGTGGGTCTGGTGGCTCGGCGACGCGATGGGGGACCTCGTCATGGCCCCGGTCCTGCTGACCTGGGCCACGGCCGGCCGCCGCCCGCCGCTCTTCCGGCTGGCCGAGGCCGGAGCCTTGATCGCGTCGCTCGTCGCGGTGAGCCTGGTCGTCTTTGCCGGGCCCTTCACCCGGATTACGAGCAGCTACCCGCTGGAATACGTCGTGTTTCCCTTCGTCATGTGGGCCGCCCTGCGCTTCGGGCAACTGGGCACCACGACGGTCACCTTCGTGGCGTCCGCCATCGCCATCTGGGGGACGGTCAACGGGTTCGGCCCCTTCGCGAAGGGGACGACCGTCCACGAGAGCCTGATCCTGTTGCAGATCTTCATGGGTGTGGTGGCGGTGAGCGGCTTGCTCCTGGCGGCCGTGATGAACGAGCGCCAGATCGCCGCCCGACGGCGCGTCGTGGGCTACGCGGTCACTCAGGCGCTGGCCGAATCGGGCACGCTGGAGGAGGCGGCGCCCCGGATCCTGCGCGCCATCGGCGAGAGCCTGGAGTGGAACCTGGGCGCGCTGTGGCGCGTCGACGAGGACGCGAATGTCCTGCGCTGTCTCGACGTCTGGCACGGCGCGTCGGGGGACTTCGCCGAGTTCGCGGCCGTCACCCGCGGGGCGAGCTTCCGGCGCGGCAGCGGCTTGCCGGGACGCGTCTGGGCCAGCGGCGCGGCCGCCTGGATCCCCGACGTCGTGCGCGACCGCAACTGTCCCCGGGCGCCGGTCGCCGCCCGGGCCAGGCTCCACGGCGCCTTTGGCTTCGCCATCGTGCGGGGCGACCGGGTGCTGGGCGTCCTGGAATTCTTCAGCCGGGAGATTCAGCGGCCGGACGACGACTTGCTCGAGCTGGCGGCGGCGATCGGCAGCCAGATCGGACAATTCATCGAGCGCCGGCGCAGTCTGGCGGAGCAACAGCGAACCGAGCGGGCCCTCAGAGAGCGCGAGAGCGCGGCACGGCGGGACGCCGAGCAGGCGCACGAGCGTGCCGCGTTTCTGGCCGAGGCGTCCAAGCGGCTCGCCTCCTCGCTCGACTATCGGGCCACGCTCGAGAGTGTGGCACACCTGACGATCCCTCTCCTCGCCGACGCGTCCTGCGTCGACCTGATCGAGGAGAACGGCCGACTCTCCCGGGTGGCGGTCGCCGGGTCGGAGGCCGCGGTGAGCACCGAGCCACCCGACGTCGCCCCGCCGCCGGCGGTCGATGGCGTGCTCCGGAGCGGGAAGCCCGCCGTGTCTCCCCCACTCGGTGAGTCCCCGGCGGAGGGTGGGGATGGGGTGCCCACCTCCTCGATGATCGTGCCGCTGGTGGTGGGGGGGCGGACGCTCGGGGCCGTGACCTTCTTGCTCACCCGCCCGGGCCGCCGCTACGGGCCGGCGGACCTCGCCCTGGCCGAGGAGCTGGCTCGCCGGGCGGCGGCCGCGATCGACCACGCGCGCCTGTTTCGGGCGGCGGAGGCGGCCCAGGCCGAGGCCGAAGCGGCGAACCGCGCCAAGGATCAGTACCTCTCGACGCTCTCGCACGAGCTGCGAACGCCCCTCAACGCGATCGTGGGGTGGGCCGAAGTGCTCCGGCGCCATCCGGATCAGGCCACGGTCGCCCGCGGGATGGACACGATCGCCCGGAATGCCAAGGCCCAGGCGCGACTGATCGACGACCTCCTCGACATCTCGCGCGTCATCTCCGGCAAGCTCCAGCTGGACATGCGGCCCGTCGATCTGGTGTCGGTGATCACCGCGGCCGTCGACGCCGCGCGCCCGGCGGCCGACGAGAAAGGCCTGCAGCTGGACGCGGTACTGGACGCCGCGACGGGCTCGGTGTTCGGCGACGCGCACCGCTTGCAACAGGTGGTGGCG
>DASYQW010000050.1 GCA_036005065.1 Candidatus Methylomirabilota bacterium
CACCCGCCCCCAGTCCGCGCAGCGGGCGCGGTTCGTCGCCTGGGAGGCGATCGAGAGGGTGGACGACCTCACCGTCCGCGTGCGAACCAAAGCGCCCGATCCCCGGTTCTTGATCACGCTGGTCCAGGTTCAGGTCATGCCGCCCGGGGTCCTCCGGACGAATCCGGACAGCCTGGCCGAGCGACCGATCGGCACCGGGCCGTTCAAGCTCGTCGAGTGGGTCAAGGGCGAGCGCATCGTGCTGGAAGCCAACGACGACCACTGGCGGGGCCGCCCGAAGATCGACCGGATCACGTTCCGCGCCGTCCCCGAGGCCTCCGCCCGCGTGGCCACGCTGCAGGCGGGGCAGGCCGACCTGGTGCTCAACGTGCCGCCGGAATCGATCCCGCTCCTCGAGCGAGGGGCCAACACCAAGGTGCTGTCGGTGGCCAGCACGCGCAACGTCACCATCATCTTCGACAACCGCACGTCCCCCTTCAGCGACGTCCGCGTCCGCCAGGCGATGAACTACGCGGTCGACAAGGAGAGCCTCAATCGGAACATCCTGGGGGGACGGGCGCTCATCCAGGCCACCCCGTCCCATCCCTTGACCTTCGGGCACAACGCGGACGTGAAGCCCTACCCGTACGACCCGCAGAAGGCCAGGGACCTGCTGGCCCAGGCCGGCTACCCGAGCGGCTTCACCACCGAGTTCCACCACCCGACCGGTCGCTGGCTGAAGGACGTCGAGGTCGTGCAGGCGGTGGCCGGGATGCTCGAGAAGGTCGGCGTCCGTAGCAAGCTCCTGACCCGCGAGTACAACACGTTCTTCTCCACCTGGGCCAAGGGCGAGCTCAAGGGCATGGCGATGATCGGCACGCTCAGCCAGATCGACGCGGACCGCACGGTCCTCCTGTTCCTCCACGCCCAGGGCAGCTTCCCGCACTACTCCCGGGATCCGAAGGTCGACGCCCTCTACGAGCAGGCGCAGACGCTCGACCTGACGCGGCGGGAGCAGATCCTCCGGGACATGGAGCGATACATCCACGAGCAGGCGCCCTGGCTCTTCCTGTACTTCCAGCCGGATCTCTTCGGGGCGAACAAGAAGCTCCAGTGGGTGCCCCCGAAGAACGAGCGGCTCGTCCTCTGGGACGCTGACCTGGAGTCGTGACCACCCGGCGACCGTGCGGGGGCCTCCGGGAGAGCGCGTCTCCGGGGCCGCCCCCGGCCGCCGCGGACTCCGGCGGCGGGCGCGCCCGTCGCTCGCCCCGCCGCCTCACCCCGGGCTGACGCGCCATGCGGACGTTCCTCCTGCGGCGCCTGGTCATGACGGGGATCATGCTCGTCCTGGTGGCGCTGACCGTGTTTCTCCTCGGACACCTCACCGGCGACCCGGTACGGCTCATGGTTCCCGACGAAGCGACCGAGCCGGAGATGGCGGCCCTCCGCCGGGAGCTCGGCTTCGACCGCCCGCTGTCGGTCCAGTTCGTCGATTTCCTCGCCCATGCGGCCCAGGGGGACCTCGGGCGCTCCCTCCGCTACCGACAGCCCGCCCTGGCCCTCGTGCTCGAGCGCATGCCGGCCACCGTCGAGCTGGGCACGGCGGCCATGATGATCGCGCTGCTGGCGGCGGTGCCGGCGGCGCTCGTCTGTGCCCCGCGCCCGGGCTCCGTCCTCGATGCCCTGGCGTCGACGGCCGCCGCGGTGGGCCAGGCCCTGCCGCCGTTCTGGATCGGGATCATGCTCATCCTCCTGTTCGCCGTCCACCTGCAGTGGCTCCCGGCGGCCGGACGCGGCGACGTCGGGAGTCTGGTCCTTCCGGCGATCACGCTCGGACTCTGGCCGATGGCGCGCATGGCGCGGATGCTGCGCTCGAGCCTGCTCGACGTCCTCCAGCAGGACTTCGTCCGCAGCGCGCGGGCCAAGGGACTGAGCGAGCGGGCGGTGCTCCTCCGGCACGTCCTGCGCAACGCCAGCATCCCAACCGTCACCATGGCCGCCCTCACCTACGGCTCGATCCTCGGGGGGACCGTCATCACCGAGAGCGTCTTCGCCTGGCCCGGGGTGGGCCGCCTGGCCCTGGAGGCGGTCTACAACCGCGACTTTCCCCTGCTCCAGGCCACCGTCCTGGTGGTCGCCTGGATCTTCGTGGTGATCAATCTCGCGCTCGATCTGCTCTACGTCTGGCTGGACCCGCGGATCCGGCTGCAGTAGGGACCCGGAGAGCTGCGCGTGACGGGACACGCGGCGGGCCGGACCGCGGTTCCCGGCCCGCCCCCCCGGTGGGCGCGCCTCGGGCGGCGGCTCCAGCGCCTCCCGGCAATGCTGGCCGTGGTCGTGCTGGTGGCGCTGACCCTCGTCGCCTCGGGCGCGCCGGTCCTGGCGCCCCACGACCCCTTCGCTCAGAACCTGGACGGACGTCTGGCGCCGCCGGCGTGGGCGGGTGGAACCCCGACCCACTGGCTCGGCACCGACCAGCTCGGCCGCGACATCCTGAGCCGCCTGATCTTCGGCGCCCGGGTCTCGCTGATCGTGGCCCTCATGGCGGTCGTGATCGCGGGGGTGACGGGCGTGGTGATGGGGCTCCTGGCCGGCTATTACGGCGGCCTGGTGGACGAGGTGCTCATGCGACTGGCGGACCTGCGCATGGCCCTGCCCTTCATCCTGCTGGTGATCGCCCTGATCGCGGTGTTCGGCCCCAGCCTGGTGCTCGTCATCGCGATCCTCGGCCTGACGGGCTGGGTCGCCTACGCGCGTGTCCTCCGCGCGGAGGTGCTCTCGCTGCGGGAGCGGGAGTTCGTGGTGGCCGCGCGCGCGCTGGGGGCCACCGACCTGCGCCTCGTCTTCCGGCACATTCTCCCCAACGGCATCGCGTCGGCCATCGTCATCGCCTCCCTCGAGCTGGCCCAGATGATCGTCGTGGAATCGTCGCTCAGCTTCCTGGGGCTCGGCGTGCAGCCCCCCACCCCGAGCTGGGGCAACATGCTGGGGGAAGGACGGGACTACGTCCAGTCCAAGTGGTGGCTGGCCACGTTCCCAGGCCTGGCCATCGCGCTGACCACGGTCAGCGTGAACCTGGTCGGCGACTGGCTGCGCGACCGGCTCGACCCCCACCTGCAGGTGTCATCGGGCTAGAGGGAACGCCGGCCCCTTGACACCGTGAGGCCTCTCCGCTAATCGACCCGGTTCTTCGCCGCGCGCCCCGCGCCGGCGCCGGGCCAGGCTCTGCCCCGCCGCGCCGCCAGGGCGGCTTCCCACGTTCAGCCGGCCTGCAGCCACGGCCCGCCGGCCCGCCCGGTTGCGAGCCCCAGGCGGGGCGCGCTACACTCCAGCCACGCCGGAGAAGAGCCGCCGGGGGGACGAGGGCCCCCGCGGGGCCGAACCGAGGGGTGCAGAAATGCGCTTTGTGCTGCCTGCGTTCAGAGCGCAGAGGTCACAGTGCAGGCCACAGCTTGGGATCTTCGGCACATTTGACGTAGAGAATTACGGCGATCTTCTGTTCCCGCTGATCGCCGAGGCGGAGCTGTCGCAGAGACTGGGCCCGGTAACACTGCAGTGCTTCTCCTACGGCCGCAAGACGCCGCCCGACTGGCCATACGACGTAACGTCGTTGACCGAACTGCCGGCGATGGCGAGCAGTCTCCACGGGGCGATTATCGGCGGCGGCCACATAATCAGATTCGATAAATCGATCGCGCCCGGCTACGCCCCGCCTGTACCCACCATCCACCATCCCACCGGCTATTGGCTGACGCCCATCCTGATCGCGCTGCAGCACGGCACACCGGTCGTGTGGAACGCGCCCGGCGTTCACGGCGATATCCCGTCATGGGCTGATCCGCTCATGCGGTTGGCCATTGATGGCAGCCGTTATGTTTCGGTACGTGACGAACCGTCGCGCCAGGCCCTGTTACGCTTCACCGACACGATCGAAATAAACGTCGTGCCCGACACCGCCTTCGGTATTGCCCGGCTGCTGGATGCGCGACGGCCGTCGTCGGAGTTTATCCGCCTGCGCGATGCTAACGGTCTGACTGATCCCTATATCATCATTCAGACGATCGCCGAGCTTCAGCATGTTGCCCGTTTTGTGCGGGCGCAGCAGCAGCCGTTCGAGAATTATCGCGTGTTATTACTGCCGATCGGCCCCGTCCTCGGCGATAGTGATGTAGCCTTCGGCAACGATCTGCCCGGAATCGTTCAACTGTCGAGTTGGCCAGGTCCGCTGTCGATGGCGGAATTGATCGCACAAGCGACGGCAGTTGTCGCCGTCAGTCTGCACCTGTCGATGACGGCGCTCGCCTTTGGCGTGCCGGTATTTCGACCAGCGCATTGCTTCGGCGGCAAGTATGCGACCCTGTCAGGGTTCGACGGGGTTATCCCGTTTAACGTTCAAGAGGGGATCGATCCGCAACGATTCAGCGCCAGGCACAGCCGAGACGAGCCCTCACCGGCGATGTCCGCGGTGCTGCGCCAGCTGGACAGCCATTGGGATAGAATTGCCACAGTGTTTCTTTCGGCGAGCGAGACGCCGTCTACGCTGCCGGCGCTCGGTCGTTTCTGGCAGACGCTGCCGGATTTGCTGGAGGCGCGCGACGAACAAGTCACCGCTCCCGACAATATCGTTCGTGACGATACCGATACCAGGTTATCGAAACCTACCGCGCCGCCCCGGTATTTCGGCTGGCTGCGACGAAGAGCACAAGACGAAACATGATCGACCTGACTCAAATCTGCCGCCAGACACTGTCAACTCAGCCGTATGAGTGGGCCTTCGTCGGCAGCCTGTTTGCGCCGCAGGATGCGGCGTCATTGGTGGCATCTTATCCGCGCGACCATTTCAAAACGGTCAAGGGCTACGACCGTGAAAAGGGCTATGAATATGAGGCGCGTGCGTTGATCAGTATGGGCGGCGATTCGGTGTCGAATGCCGACAGCCTAAGTCCGGCCTGGTGGCAACTGGCAAACGATCTGTTGTCTCCTGCCTATCGAGCGGCCATCACGCGACTGACGGGACGCGACCTTGCTTCCCTGCCGATGGAGGTCAATGTCTTTCACTACGGACCGGGCGCCTGGCTTGGCCCGCATGTCGACCTGAAGGACAAGACGGTCACACATGTGTTCTATTTCAACGAGCGCTGGAATGAGGAAGACGGCGGCTGTCTGACCATTCTGCGATCATCGGACGTGGCTGATGCGTTCACCCGCATCGCGCCCGTCGTCGGCAACTCCGCTGTGCTGGTGCGCTCGGACAAGTCCTGGCACGCGGTATCGCCGGTCGTCAAAAGTTGCCGTCAATCTCGCCTCAGCATGACCGTGACCTTCTACACGCCGGGGTCGATTAGCACCATGTGGCCGCCGGGCGATACGACACCCCTGCACCGCTACGACGGAATCAATAACGAGAAGGCGGCGGGCGGCTCCCTGGGTCTATGGACAAAGCTATACAGAAGAATTCGGGATGAATTATTTAACCCGGAATAAATCGCTTCAAGGAGCAGGTGCACGAGCTGTACAGGAGCGCGAGGATGCCGGGCCTGGCCCACCTCTAGTCGGCGAGGAGGGCGTGGCGTTCGGCGTCTGAGAGGCCCCGCGCCGCGACGACTACCTGGGGCCCGCGCGACCTTCCTCAGGCTCTCCGCCGATCCGCCTGGGTGAGCTGACCGCTGAACTCTTCGACCCGCGTCGGCTTGTTCAAGAGCCGCCAGACCAGATTCCACGAGTACTTCAACAGTTGCTTGTCGATCTTGAGCCGAGCGAACGGGGATCCCTTCGACCAACCGAGGTCGTCCCAGTGCCAGGACGCAGGGAGTTGCCCGTCAGCGAGAGACTCCTCGAAGAGCTGGGTGCCGGGGAACGGCTGCACCATAAAGAACTGGCAGCCGATCAAACCCGCATCCATGACCCGCCGCGCGAGCTCGAAGGTGTTCGTGAGCTCCTCGAGGGTCTCGTCGGGGTAGCCGATCATGAAGTTCCCGTCCGCCACGAGCCCTGCCTTGTTCACCTTCCTCACGAGATCGACGACATCGCAGTGCGTGAGATCCCACTTGGCCGACGAGTACTTGTCGATGAGTCGCTGCGTACCCGACTCGAACGGAAGCGAGAGCTTCCGAAAACCCGCGTGATTCAGCGCTTCCAGCAGCTCCTCGGCGACGACGAGCCTCTCCCCCTGCCGCTTGAACAGGTGGACGATGTTCACGCCATTCACGTCGGCAAGCTTGAAGCCGTACGCCGGCAAGGTTCGGAGGATGGCGAACACGCGCCTTTTTTTGGCGAGGAAGGAGTCGTCGTTGATGAAGAGGTACCGCACCCCCATGCTCTTGAGCGTGTCGAATTCCCGTGCGATACGTTCCAGCGAGTGGAAGCGCAGGGCCGCCACCTCGCCGGCCTCGCCGCCGCGCTCCTTCGAGATGTGGCAATAGGTACAGCGAAAGGGACAGCCCCTGGACGTGAAGACCGCGGCATAGCGGGGCTGCGGATCCCCCTCCATCCACCCCTCTTTGCCGCCCCAGACCCGGCTGATCTCCCAATACCGCTCGTTGGGAAGCTTCTCCCGGGAGGGCATCGGGAATTCGTCGAGATCGAGCGTGAGATTCTGCACCGGGGTGGAGACCGTGCGGCCGTCCTGCCGCCACGCGATGCCGGAGACGTCTACCGGAGCCGCACCTCCCGAGCGCAGGAAGTGCGCGAACTGGACGATCGACTTCTCGCCCTCCGAGAGAAAGACCGCGTCGAACCCGTGATCGAAGAAGTGCTCTTTGAGACTGCGCGCGTTCACGCCGCCGGCCACCAGGATCTTCTCGGGGTAGGCTTCCCTGATCAGCCGGCTGACCTCGAAGCAGCGCGACGTCTGTTGCGTGAAGATGGAGGTCACCGCGATCACGTCGAAGCCGGCCACCTCTTCCAGGATGCGCTCCGGTGACATCCCGATGCGCACCAGGCTCTTGGGGAGCGGGATCTTGCGATAGAACGTATCCTCCAGCCGGTCTTGGCCCGTCCCGATGCTCGAGGATCTGCGATTCGAAACCCGCGGCGGTGAGCGCCGCGTCGAGATACGGCAAGGCCAGCGTGCCGTCCGGTCGGATCATCTCGTCGGCGCTATACTGCAGCGGCGGGAAGGCGAGGAGGAACCGCGGATTCGGGATTCTGCGATTGAGCCGGATCATCGGGTTAACCTGGCGCCGGCGGGATCGGGCCTCGGCTATCCACCGTGGTGTCCCGTCATGAACATCATGCCAACTGATACAGCGCAGACGACAGTGCCGTCAAGCCTGAAATCAGGCGGTCTACAACCGCGACCTTCCCCTGCTCCAGGCCACCGTCCTGGTGGTCGCCTGGATCTTCGTGGTGATCAATCTCGCGCTCGATCTGCTCTACGTCTGGCTCGATCCGCGGATCCGGCTGCAGTAGGGACCCGGAGAGCCCGGCGTGACGGGACGCGCGGCGGGCCGGACCGCGGTTCCCGGCCCGCGCCCCTGGCGGCGCCGCCGGCGAGCGCGCCTCGAGCGGTGGCTCCAGCGCCCCCTAACCGGCCCTGAGCCAGGCGGAGCCTTGGGTTCTGGACGCCCCGGGCGGTGGTCCCCGAGGGCGCCGCCACGGGCTCGGCGACCACCCGCCTGGCACGCCGCATCCGGGTGGGCTATGCTTGGCCAGGCTGGTGACGCCGTGGGGAGGGACGCGGGCTCGCAAGATTGGCGTTTGGTGATGTATTTCTGGTAGGTTCAATCACTCGCGCGCCATCTTCTCGATGTGGCGTGAATTGATCATTCCCGCCTCGACACGAGCCCAAGGAGAATGTCCATGAAAATCCAGCGACTTCTCGTCACCCTCACCATCATCAACTTCATGCTCCTCGTGTTCCTCCTCGCGCAGATGCGCCCGGTCGCGGCGAACACCGAGTCATCGGTGCTGCGGGGCCGCGGTCTCGAGATCGTGGATCAACGGGGAAAGGTTCGCGCCAGCATCGCGGTGCAACCGGCCAATGATACGTACCGGATGCCGGACGGCACCATTGGATATCCCGAGACGGTGATCCTTCGGCTGATCGATCCGAACGGACGGCCCGGCGTGAAGCTCCAAGCGTCCGTGCAAGGCGCGGGAATCGGCCTGGGAGGCGAGTCGGATCCCACCTATGCCCGGCTGGGAGCGAAAGGCGCGGAGAGCTCACTCCATTTGAGGAACAAGGACGGGCGAGAACAGGTGATCAAGCCTTAGGCGGAAGCGCTCTGCGGTTCACAGAAGCGAATCGAGCCGCCAGGTCGACATCACCCGACGCTCGGCGTATCCTCTTCCCCTGGAACACGACTCGCTCGCGCACGCCACCGATGGTGACCGGGCGCGAGAAGGCGGACATACGCCATGCGCGATTCCTCGGAGACAGACGAAGCCAATGCGGCGTTACGCCCGCGGTGCGTGACTCGGCCTGAAGGAGGCCACCCACTCGAGGACTACGCCCGCGCCCTCGAGCGCGCGGGGCTCCTGATCGAGCGGCTGCGCGAGCCGACGGCCGAGGAAGTCTACGTCGCCGCCTACCCGCAGGCGGCGCGCTGGCGGCGGCTCCCGAACTTCCTCCACGTGCGAGCGGTGAAGCCGTGACGTTCAACGAGGACTGGGAGCGCGAGGCGCCCAACTGGGCCGCCTGGGCACGCGCACCCCCTTGACCGGCCCTGAGCCAGCCGGAGCCTTGGGTTCTGGACGCCACGGACGTAGTCCCCGAGGGCGCCGCCACGGGCTCGGCGACCACCCGCCCGGTGCGCCGCGTCCGGGTGAGCTATGCTTCTTGTCTAGGCTGGTGGCCCCGGGGGGAGGGACGCG
Organism: Candidatus Methylomirabilota bacterium; assembly: GCA_036005065.1. Lineage (NCBI taxonomy): Bacteria > Methylomirabilota (SeqCode) > Candidatus Methylomirabilota bacterium. The sequence continues at coordinate 8,794 of DASYQW010000050.1, forward strand.
GGCTCGCAAAAATGGCGTTTGGAGCGCCTGGGTTCATCAGCGCTGTCGGAGTCGCCCCCGCCACATCACGACGTCCTTCTACGGAGGCTTTCATGAGACACGTCCTGGTCGCGGCCTTCTTCACGGTAGTTCTCGTTGCATGGATGACTGGCGCAGCGTCCGCCCAGTCGGGCGTCCCTGACCTTCGGGGCACGTGGAAAGGCGAGAGCGAAACGATCGTCTTGGGTGGTGGGAACCCCCATCATCCCCCGACACGGCCGGCCGAGCCGCGGTTGACCAGCGTTCCCTTCACGCTGACCATCGACAAGCAGGACGGCCGCCGCTTCTCCGGCACGTTCTCGTCGGCCCGGAGCAGCGAGACGGTCATCGGCGTCCTGTCGCGCGCCGGCACGATCCACGTGGTCGACGACGACGGCCATAGCTCTGGAACGCTGCTCGCGCCGAACCGCATGGAGCTCTGCTATCACCACTTGTCGCCGGCCTCGCGGATCGCATCCTGCACAGAGCTGACCAAGCAGCCATAGGGCCAGCACGGCAAACGGCACGTCGTGAAATCTCCGCCTCGAGACTCGCTCGGACCGCAAAATTCCCCCACTCCCCCGAGAACGCGAAGATGATGAATACGAGCGAGTTGATCACGACGAGGGACCAGAGTCCGTAGGCAGGGGCGCCGCCCACCGCTCGTGTCCTCCACGGCCGTGTCCCCGGTGCCGCTTCACTGGGGCGCCTTCATCATGTCGGACATGCGCTTCTGCATCTCCGCCATGCGCTCCATCATCTTCGGCATCTCCCCCATCATCGCCGGCCCCATCTGGCCGCCGGTGGATGCCATGCCGCCCATCATGGCGCCCATCTCCTTCATTAGCTCGCCCATCCGCGCCGTGCGTTCGGGCGGCATCTGGCCGCGGACCATCATCTCGCCCATCTGCTGCAACATTCCGCCCATCTGCTGCAGCATCCCCATCACCTGCTGGTGCATGCCCATCATCATCCCCGGCGGCATCGAGCCGGGCCCCATCGGGCCGGGCGCCTGCTGGGCCGCGGCCACCACGGCCAGCGCAAGCCCTACCGCCGCGAGCAGCGTCACGATCATCTTCATGACCCACCTCCTTCGATTTGCGTCACCTACCGTTGAAATACCTCCGCGCGGTGTCCGTCAGCGCCACTCCCACGCGAACACGCGCTCCGCTACGCCCCCAACCGCCTTCACCAGGATGTAGGCCGGGCCGGGCTGGCTGAAAGGCGGGAAGACGACGACGGCTTCCCGGTGGTGGCCCGATCCCTTCACCTGCTCGACGGCGGTCGGGGCGACCTCGACGCCGTCCGGGCCGCGCAACACGACGGCGCTCTCGAACGCGACGCCGTCCAGACCGACCGAATGCGTATCGAGAACGACCCTGGCCTTGAACGGCACGCCGACGACTGGGGGCGCGGAGAGGGTCACCGCGACCGTGACCGGACCTTGCCGGTTGGTCTTGGTCAGCTCCTGAGCGTCGGAGATCACCGCGCCAAGGCTCACCACCAGGACGAGCATGAGACCCAGGGCTCTGATCAGGCGCATCACAGGATCCTCCTGACGATGACGGGTTCCGACTGGCCCTCACATCGAGGGCAGGGAACGGCGCCGGACAGAAGCCCTCAGGCTCTGGGGGGCGGAGCGGGGAAATCCGGGCGGAAGAGAGGGGAAGCAAGAGCGACCGGCGGCTGGGGCGCGCCCGCCAGCGTCAGAATGAACCCGAGCACAGCGACAGGGGTCACCGCCACGAGGGCGGAGCACAGATCCTCGCCCGGCCGCTCACCGGCATCGAACAGGCACGCGCCCGCGCCGGTGACAAGCACGATGGCGATCAGTGCGACCGCTCGATGCATGATTGTCGCTGACTCCCCTCTCACCGAGTCACGCAGAAGCAACGCGCTTGCCAATTCGGTCCGTTTTCAGCCGGATGGTCATGCTCGCGTCACGGCAGGCGTTTTCTTGGCAACCACCCCCCACCGGGCCGGAGCCGGTCGCCTGAAGTGAGGCAGCGGATCAGCACCTGGGGCACTGCCGCCCCAACGCCGGGAAGCCTAGACATGGGAGAGCACTGGCTGGCGTATCGGTGGCCGACGCGCCGGGGACGCGGTCCATGAGGCTTCCGGCGAGGTGACCTCCGAGGCGCTCAGCGCGGGTCGTGATCGAGCTCGGCGAACACCTCCTGGGCGAGATGAAACGCGGAGTTCGCCGCCGGCACGCCACAGTAGATGGCGGCCTGCAGCAGCACCTCCTTGATCTGGTCACGGGTCACGCCGTTGTTGAACGCCGCCCGCAGGTGGAGCCGTAACTCGTCGCTCCGGTTGAGCGCCACCAGCATCGCGAGGGTGAGGAGGCTGCGGGTCGGCCGTGGCAAGCCGGGCCTGGTCCAGATCTCGCCCCATGCGTAGCGCGTGATCAGATCCTGGAACTCCTCGGTGAGCTCGCTTCGCCGGGCCAGCGCGCGCTCGACGTGCCGGTCGCCGAGCACCGCCCGGCGGACGGTCATGCCCTGCGCATGGCGTTCACGTTCGTCCATCGCTGCCCTCCCTCGGCGCGGTTACCGGCCGGGCCGGCTGGCGGCGATCGTCCGATCGATCAGGGCCGCCACCACGCCGACGTAGTTGACCGGATCGAACAGGCGGTCGAGATCGGCGGGCGCCAGCTGCGCCCGCACTCGCGCATCCTCCGCGAGGACGTCGCGCAGGTGCCGCCCCTCTTCGCTCGCCCGGTGGCAGGCTTCCCCGACCAGTCGGTGCGCCGCCAGCCGCCCCAGGCTGGCGCCGAGCGCCATGGCCACCGCCTCGGCCAGGATCTGACCCCGGGTCGTCTCGAGGTTCTGGCGCATCCGCGCGGCATCGACCTCAAGCCCCGAGACCACGTCCAGCATGTGGCGCAATGCCCCCGCGGTGAGGGTCACCAGCTCCGGCAGGGTCTCCCACTCCGCCTGCCAGCCCCCGGCGCCTCGCTCGTATTCCTGAACCATGCCGGTGAGCATGACCGACACCAGGGCCGGCACCCGGATCGCCGCCGCCAGGCTGGCCACCGAGCCGACGGGATTGCGCTTGTGCGGCATGGTCGACGATCCGCCACGCCCTTCGGCGGCCGGCTCGAAGACCTCGGCGACGTCGGTCTGCATGTGAAGCGACACGTCGCGCGCGATCTTCCCCAGCGTGCCGACGAGCAGCCCCAGCGTGGTCCCCACTTCCGCCACCCGATCACGGTGGGAGTGCCACGGGAGATCGGGCAATGCGAGCCCGAGGTCCTCCGCCAGCGCGGCGGCGACGTCCAGACCCCGAGACCCGAGGGCGGCCAGCGTCCCGACCGCGCCGCCGAACTGGAGCGTCAGCGCGCGAGGACGGATCTCCCGGAGCCGCGCGCGGTGCCGGTTGGTCGCGTCGAGCCAGCCCGCCGTCTCCAGTCCAAAGGTGATCGGGAGCGCGTGCTGCAGCCAGGTGCGGCCGACGACGGGCGTCAGCCGGTGGTCCCTGGTGAGCTGGGCGAGGGCCCTGGCGAGCTGGGCCAGATCGGCCTCGATCAGGTCGAGCGCGTCTCGCAGCTGAAGCACCAGCCCGGTGTCGATGGCGTCCTGGCTGGTCGCGCCCCAGTGGACGAATCGCATGGCGTCCGGCTCGCCCTCGGCCACCAGCGCCGTGAGCTGCTTCACCATCGGAATGGCCGGACTGCCTGCCAGCGCGGTGGCCCGTGCCAGGGCATCCATGTCGAACAGCTCGGCGCGGCACTTGGCCTCGATCGCGGGGGCGGCCGATGGCGGAATCACGCCGACACGCGCTTCCGCCCGGGCCAGCGCGGCTTCGAAGTCGAGCATGCGCTGCAGGCGGACGTGGTCCGAAAAGACGACCCGCATCGCCTCCGGGGCGAACAGCGGGTCCAGCAGGCGGAGGGGCGCCGAGGTCAGGGCCGTCGATCCGCCGGGACCGGCAGACTCACCGTCGCTCGGCCCCTAGCTTCTTCGGGGGGGTCTCGGAACACCCCCCCGATGCCCCCCCTCGGTTGGGGCGGCACAGCCGCCGCTCGGAGCGCTGCTCGACGCATCGCGCGCTCGGGGCGAGCGGCCGGGTTATTCCGTCGAGGCCCCCTCCCATGCACTAGACGTCGAAGAAGACGGTCTCGCCCTCGCCCTGCAGGATGACGTTCCACTCGAGTAGGCCCTCGCTGCCGGCGACCGTCTTCGCGATCAGCGTCGAGCGCCGGGGCGGCTCGACCAGATTCAGAACCGGGTCGTCGGCGTTGCTCGGCTCGTCTGGAAAGTAGATCCGCGTGACGAGATGCTTGAGCAGCCCGCGCATGAACACCGACACCACGACGTGCGGCGCCTGCGGTTGGCCGCCGGGGCCCGGCGCCCGGCCCGGCTTGATGGTCGCCAGGCGGAACACGCCGTTCTCGTCGGTCGCCACCCGTCCGAATCCCTTGAACCCCGGCTCCAGAGGCTTGTCGTGTTCGTCCCCCGGGTGGGCGTATCGGCCATGGGCGTCCGCCTGCCAGATCTCGATCATCGCATCCCCGACCGGCTTGCCGTCTCCGTCGAGGACGCGACCCTCGATCGTGACGCGCTCCCCGCTCATGCCGGGACCGGCCAGCTTGTCGACGTAGAGCCAGCTGAAGCCCAGGTGGAAATAGGGCCCTACCGTTTGAGACCCGGTCGCGCGCAGGCTCATGTCACCTCTCCATCGGCGTGGCGTCCCGACCCCGGAGGACGATGTCGAACCGGTAGCCGAGCGCATGTTCGGGAGTCGTGTTCTCCCAGTCGAACGCCGCGATCAGGCGATCGCGGGCGATCGGGTCGGGGATGGCGTTGAAGATCGGGTCGAACGGGAGCAGAGGATCACCCGGAAAGTACATCTGGGTGACGAGCCGGGTCAGAAAGGACGGGCCGAACAGCGAGAGGTGAATGTGCGCGGGCCGCCAGGCGTTGTGGTGGTTCCGCCAGGGATACGCCCCTGGCTTGATCGTGACGAACCGGTAGCGCCCGTCGGCGTCGGTGAGCGTGCGGCCGCCCCCGGTGAAATTGGGATCCAGCGGCGCCTCGTGCTGGTCGACCTTGTGCCGATACCGGCCGGCGGCGTTCGATTGCCAGAGCTCGATCAGCGTAAAGGGCACCGGCCGGCTGTTCTCGTCGAGCACGCGTCCGGTCAGGATCATGCGCTCGCCGATCGGGTCGCCGGCGTGCTGCCGGGTCAGGTCGTTGTCGTTGGGGCCGACGTCGTCGTGTCCGAACAGCGGCCCGGTCACCTCGGATAGCGTGTGCGGCAGCACGACCAGCGGCTTGGTCGGCGACCGCCGTTGACTGGATCCGTAGGTGGGGTGGAGGTAGCTGGGCTGGGTACCCCAATGAGGCCGTCGGTAGCCCGTGATTTCTGCCATCAGGTCTGCCTCCTAGCGCCACGTCTGGCCGCCGGGTCAGTCCGCGGAACGTCGGTCCCCTGGCTTCGTCGCAGATGCCCTCCAGCGTGCCACGGTTGAAAAGCCGCATCAAGAGCCACCGCGGCCGCCGGCCGGGCAGCGCCGCGCGGACATCAGAAGAAGAGTCCTGGTTCCGCGGACACGCGCCGGTGAGGGGTCAGGCGGCCGAGGAGACAGCTCAGAGCCCCGTTGATCGCGGCGGCGATCAAGAAGATCACGAGGAACAGCGAGTACATCTCGGCGATCCTGAACTGGCCGTAATAGCTGATGGCCAGGAACCCCAGCCCGGCCTGGGCGAGCTTCGTCTCCGCCAGCAGCGCGCCGGTCACCGCGGCCCCCAGACCGATCCGCAGCCCCCCCACGATGTACGCCGTCACCGCCGGCAGATAGACCCGGGTGGTGATCTTCCACCGCGTCGCGCCGACCCCGCGGGCGACCGCGAGGTAGACCGGCTTCACTTCGCGCATGCCGGCCATCGTCAGGAGCGAAATGGGAAAGAAGGCCGCCAGCGCCCCCACCGCGAGCTTCGAGTGGACTCCGATCCCCAGGAAGAGGATGAAGACCGGCAGGACGATGATCTTGGGGATCACCGCCAGGTAGAGGATCAACGGCTCGGCCACGGCGATGAGGGCGGGCCGGCTCCCGACGGCCAGGCCGACGGGTATGCCCAGGACGGCGCCGATGACCACGCCTCCCCCCACTTCGTAGAGGCTGGCGGCCAGGTGGGGAAGGAGGACCGGAGTGCTCACGTGGAGCCAGAAGGCGCGGCCGATCGCCGCCCAGGAGGGGAAGAGGTCCGGCACGAAGAGACCCGTCCGGCCGATCAGCTCCCAGCCGAGGGCCGCCCCCAGGATCAGCAGGCCCGGGATCGCCACCGGGCTTCGCCGTGGTCGCGCGATCCACCGAGCGGCGTCGCGGCTCGCGCCGGCCGCGGCCACCGCTACCTCCGCACCCACCCTTCGGCCCGGTTGATCACGTACAGGAACCCGACCGACAGGACAACGGCTCCCGCCAGTCCCGCGTAGACCTGCCCGATGTCGAACCGGTAGGCGGAATCGGAGATCCACATCCCCAGACCACCCACCTGCACGACGTACTCGAGCCCGATGACCGACTTCAGGATGTAGGTCAGGCCCAGCCGGCATCCGCTGAAGACCGTCGGCGCGGCCGCCGGGATCACGATGTGGCGGAAGGTCTGCCGGGACGAGAGGCTCAGGCTGCGTCCGACCCGGAGCAGGACCGGGCTGATGTGCTCGAACGCGCCCTTGGTATTGATGGCGATCGGGATGAAGCCGAACACGGCCGAGAGCGTGATGATCGCGGCGCTCGTCCGCCCGAAGAGGACGAGAAAGATCGGATAGGTGAGGATCACCGGCGAGGCGAAGAGCGCGCCCAGCAGGAGCTCGGTGCTCCGCCCCAGCGCCTGATGCTTCCACAGGAAAAAGCCGGCCAGGAGACCGGCGACCGTCGCGGCCAGCAGAGCGGCGGCGATCTCGTAGAGGGTGACCAGGATCATCGTCGACACGCGCCCACTCACGACCTCGCGCCAGAGAATCTGAAGCGCCTGGGACGGGGCGGCCAGGAAGAACGGATCGATCCACCGGCTCCGGACGACGCCCTCGACGAGAAGCAGGCCGCCCAGGACGATTGCCAACCGCGCGATCGAGAGCCGGGCGCCTTCGCCACGCAGCCGTCGGATCAACCGCGCGCAGGGCATGACCGAACCGCCGCGCTCGCGCTGGTCCACTCCGAGCGCGGATTTCGCCCGCGGGCCCACCCGCCCAGCCCGAGAGGTGGAGAGGTCACTGGGAGCGGGCCGTCGAGGGCCCCTCCCATGAGCTACGGGACATACCGGAGATCGATCAGCTTGTCCAGCTCGGCCTGGCCGAGGGGCTGGGTGAGGAATTTGAACTTGATGGCGTCCTCCACGGTGGCGGGGATCCCCTTGATGGGCTTCAGCGCAACCGACGCGCGGGGATAGAAGTCGATGGCCTTCACGGCGGTCGCCTCCGAGATGTCGAGCTTGCCGTGCTGGATCCAGATTCTCGCCGTCTCCGCACGGTTCGCGAACATGTAGTCCATGGTCTTGCCGTATGCCCTCAGGAAGGCGCGCACCGTTTCGGGGTTCCGCTCCGCCCAGTCGCGGCGGGCAAAATTGACCCGGACCGTCACCTCCCGGAGCTTCTCGATCTCCTGTCCCTTGAAGACGATCTGGATCTCTCCCTTTTCGAGCCGATCCATGAACAGCGGAACGGCGGCGAATCCCGCTTCGGCCTGGCCGGTCTTGATGGCCGTGAAGATGTCGGGCATCCGGCCGAGCGCCACGGGGTACGGCCCCGGGAGTCCCCTGGCCTTGAGCTGATCGACGACCGCCAGCACGGCCTGGTGGCTCGAGGAGCCCGGGTTACTGAACGCGATGCGCTTACCGGCGATGTCTTCCATCCTTCGATAGGGGGTGGTGGCCATCGAGTACCAGTACAGGTCATCGGCCCCGGTCATCTCGGCGGAGATGATCCGGACCGGCGCGCCTTTCTGGAAGGCGCTCATGACCGCGAGCGTCCCGGTGCCGATCGCGATCTGGACGCTGCCGGAGACGACCGCCTGGACGTTCTCGCCGCCCCCGGCCACGATCACGGTCTCGACGTCGAGCCCGACCTCCTTGAAGAACCCCTTCTCCTTCGCCACCGCGAAGATGAGACCCGTATCGAAGAGCACGGCGTGCGGGGACGCCACCACCAGCTTCGTCTCGGCGGCGGCCAGACGCCACGGGAGGACCGCCAGGAGCGCGACCACCAGCACCTCGGCCGCCCATCCGGATCTCGTCATCGTCGACCCCCCTCCGTGAAGGAGCGCTCCGTCTCGTGGAATCCCTTCAGGGACTCCGTCCTCAGGGTGCCCCAGATGCGCCCGACCAGCTTGCCGAAGCGGTCCGAGGCGATGATCGTCGAATCTCGAGGCCGCGGCAACTCGATGGCGACGGTCTCCTTGATCCGTCCCGGCCGCGCCGTCATCACCACCACGCGGTCCGAGAGCTGGACGGCCTCGTTGATGTTGTGGGTTACGAAGAGCACCGTCTGGCGAAGCCGCTCCTGGAGTCGGAGCAGCTCTTCGCCCAGGATGATGCGCGTCTGCTCGTCGAGCGCACCGAACGGCTCGTCCATCAGCAGGATCTTCGGCTCCATCACCAGCGCGCGGGCGATGGCGACCCGCTGCTTCATCCCGCCCGAGAGCTCGGCGGGGTATCGATCGGCGAAGTCGGACAGCCCGACCAGCCGGATCATGTCGAGGGCCTTCTGCTCCCGCTCGGCTCTCGGCACGCCTCTCATCTCGAGGCCGAACGCCACGTTGCCGAGCGCGGTGCGCCAGGGGAACGTGGATTCCTCCTGGAACACGACGCCGATGGCCGCCTGGGGCCCCCCAACCCGCTGCCCGTCGACGTGCACTTCGCCCGCGTCACTCCGGACCAGCCCTCCCGCGATGCCGAGGAGCGTGGACTTGCCGCAGCCCGAGGGGCCGATGATGGAGACGAACTCTCCCTCCGCGACTTCCAGGGAGATCTCCGAGAGCGCCCGCACCGGACGCGCGTCGTCGTCGGAAGAGCCGAAGGTCTTGCTGACGCCCTCGACGACGAGCATCGCGCGTCCGGGAAGGGCGCCGGCCGGCACGAACGCGCTCAGGCCCGGGCGGCGGCGGCCGGCGCCGTCACCGCGCCGCCACCCTCCGCTTCCAGAGCTCCCACGCACGCTCGAAGGACCCGATCGTCGCCTCGGCCTGCCGCGCCTCCTCCCCGGCCAGGTACGTCACGTCGCCGCCCAACGCGATCGCCTGGGCCTGAAGCCGGGCGTTCAGCTCCATGTAGATGGCGCGGCCCACGGCGTGGGGCAGCGAGGTCCCGGTCACCACCGCGCCGTGGCCCCGCATGAGGGCGGCGCCATGGGTCCCGACGACCCGGGCGAGCGCGCGGGCGAGCTCCGGAGTCCGGACGAGCATGTCCGTCATCCCGCCGGCCTGGCGGATCTCGAAGACCGGCACCCCCTCGCCCAGGAACGCGCTCATGTGATAGAGCGCGCGCAGGGAGATCGTGCTGGCCGCGAACGGGATGACCGACGGCGAGTGGTGGTGGACGACGGCGCCGACGTCCGGCCGGGCCCGGTAGATCTCACCGTGGATGAACCGTTCGAGGTACAGGCGCTGTTCCCGCCCGCCCTCCAGAGGGTTGCTGTCGAGGTCGAACTCGAGCACGTCGTCGGTGGTCACCAGCTCCGGCGCCCGGGAGCGCGCGAGGAGATAGCGCTGGGCGTCCCCGGCCTGCCGAACGCTCACGTGACCGTATCCGTCGAGCACTCCCTGGTCGGCCAGGATCCGGTTCGCGGCCACCAGCTCCTCGATCGACTGCGGGTCGACGGCCATGCCACACCTCCGGGTCGACGGTGCGCGCCTGCTAACCCCAATCGGTAAATTGCCGAAGCGCGTCTGCCCCAATTTCCCTCTCCCCCACCACGTCGCGACATTTGCCGATCAGGGCTAACATACACCAGCGCCGGCGCGGGGAGCCATCGACCGCGCGGGGAGCGGGGTCCTTGACCGTCCCCGGAGGGCGGGCTACTCTGACCGCACGGCTCGCCGGCCGGCTTGCCTACCGCCTCCCAGGGGAGAACGCGATGAAGTTCGGGATCGACTACTTCCCCGACGCCCAGCCCGACCGAGTGTCCGGCCAGCAGTACTTCGCCGACGTCCTCGATCTGGCGGAGTACGCCGACGGGCTCGGGTACGACAGCGTGAAGATCGTCGAGCACTACTTCACCTCCTACGGCGGCTACAGCCCGGACCCGTGCCTGTTCCTGGCCGCCTGCAGCCAGCGGGCGCGGCGCCTGCGGATGGTCACCGGCGCCGTGCTGCCGGTGTTCAATCATCCCCTGAAGCTCGCCGGTCAGCTCACCATGCTGGACGCCATCAGCGGCGGCCGGCTCGACGTCGGCATCGCGCGCGCCTTCCTCCCCTACGAGTTCGACGCCTTCGGGATCTCGATGGAGGAGAGCCGGGCGCGCTTCGAAGAGGGGATCGAGGCGCTCCTCCGCTTGTGGACGGAGGAGAACGTCACCTTCGAGGGAAAGTTCCACCGATTCAGGAACGTCACGTCGCTCCCGCGACCGACCCAGCAGCCTCACCCCCCGATCTGGATCGCCGCCGTGGTCAGCCCCGAGTCGTTCGCGTGGACGGGCCAGCGCGGCTACAACATGATGGTCGTCCCCTACCTCGGCGAGCACCACGAGCTGGCCGAGAAGCTCGACCTCTACCGCCAGAACTACCGCGAGCACGGACACGAGCCACACCGGGGGCCGGGCGAGGTCATGATGGTGCTCCACCTCTACGTGGCGCCGACTCGCCAGGCGGCGCGCGAGGAGTGCCGGCCCTACATGGAGCAGTACCTCCGGAACTTCAAGGCGTCGGCCCGGTCCTGGACGGGGCGGCAGTCGGGGCAGTACAAGCAGTACTCCGCGCTGGAGCAGATGCTGGACGAGATCACCTACGAGCGGGTGCTGGCCGAGACCCGGGCGTTGATCGGCGACCCGGACGACGTGGCGCGACAGCTCACCTACATCCGCGACACCTTCGGCGAGGTCTACCCGAGCTTCCAGATCAACTTCGGGATGATGGAGCAGGCCAAGGCGCGCCGGAGCATCGAGCTGTTCGCCCGGCACGTCATGCCCCACTTCCGCTGACGGGAGAGTCGTCATGGAGAGCCGTCCGACCGCGACCCCCACGCCGACCGCGGAGGCGCAGGCCTTCCACAAGGAGCTGGAGCGGAACCACCTGGTGGCGCTCTGGACCGTGACCCGGAACCTCCTGCCCAAGGAGCCGAAGAGCCGGTGCCTGCCGCATCTGTGGCGCTGGGATACCGTGCTGCCCCTGGTCAAGCAGGGAGCGGAGCTCACCCCCCTGAGCCGGGCGGCCGAGCGGCGGGTCCTGGGCTTCATCAATCCCGGGCTGCCCGACCGGTACGGCGCGACCCACACGCTGTGGGCCGGGTTCCAGTACGTGCTGCCCGGTGAGGTGGCGCCGGCGCACCGGCACTCTCCGGCGGCGATCCGGTTCGTCATCGAGGGTGAGGGCGCCTTCACGACCGTGGAGGGCGACAAGTGCGTGATGGCGCGGGGGGACCTCGTCCTGACGCCGCCCTGGACGTGGCACGACCACGGCAACGAGTCCGCCGACCCCATGCTCTGGCTCGACGGCCTCGACCTGCCCATGGTCGGGGAGCTCGAGGGGCAGTTCTACGAGCCGTTCGTCGCCGACGTCCAGCCGGTCGGGAAGCCGGTCGGGGACTCCGAGCGCCGGTACGGCGTCGGCCAGCTCCGCCCGACCTGGGAGCGATGGACCGGTCCCCACTCGCCGCTCCTCAACTACAAGTGGGCCCGGACCGAGGAAGCCCTCCGCCGCCTGGCGACCGTCGACGCGAGCGCCTTCGACGACGTGGCGATGGAGTACATCAACCCGCACACCGGCGGCCCCCTCATGCCGACCCTCGCGTGCTGGATCCAGCTCATCCGTCCCGGCGCCCGGACCCGTGCCCACCGGCACACCGGCAGCGCCGTCTACCTGGTCTTCGAGGGCCGCGGCGAAAGCGTGATCGACGGCCAGCGCTTCGACTGGCGGAAGGGCGACCTCTTCGTGGTGCCGACCTGGGCCTGGCACGAGCACGCCAGCGCCGGCGGCGAGGCGATTCTCTTCTCGGTCCAGGACACGCCGATCATGCAGGCCCTCGGGCTCTATCGGGAGCAGGCCTACCCGGAGCACGACGGGCACCAGCCGGTCACGCGCGTGTTCGAAGGCTGAGGCGGCTCCGACCGGGACACGCGATGCGACTCGTCGTCTACGACGACAGCCGGCTCGGGCTCCTCCGCGACGAGACCGTCGTGGACGTGAGCGATCTGGTCGGCGCCGGTGGAGCCGGGTGGCCGCCGGTGTTCCTCCTGCACGCCATCGCCGGATTCGACCGGCTCCGGCCCCGGCTCGAGGAGGCGCTCGAGCGCCGCCGCGGCGTGCCGCTCGAGCGGGTGCGGCTCGGCGCCCCGGTCGTCTGCCCGAGCAAGGTGATCGCGGCGCCGGTGAACTACCGGCTCCACATCGAGGAGATGCGACCGCTGGTCAAGGGCGACCTGCACGCCATCGAACGCTACGGCGTCTTCCTGAAGGCGCCCTCGTCGGTGGTCGGTCCCGGCGCCACCATCGAGCTGCCGTTCCCCGACCGCCGAACGGATCACGAGGTGGAGCTGGGCGTCGTGATCGGGCGAACGGCCCGCGACGTGCCGGCGGCGGCCGCCATGGACTACGTCTTCGGGTACACGGGCGTGATGGACATCACCGTGCGCGGCGACGAGGACCGCTCGACTCGCAAGTCCTTCGACACCTTCACGCCGGTGGGACCCGCGCTGGTGACGGTCGACGAGATCCCCGATCCCCACGCCCTCCGGCTCCAGCTCTGGGTCAACGGCGAGCGGCGCCAGAACGGCCACACGGGGGACATGATCTGGAAGATCCCGAAGCTCATCGAGTACGCCTCGCACGTGATGACGCTGTACCCCGGCGACCTCTTCTCCACCGGCACCCCCGACGGCGTGGGCCCCCTCAGGCCGGGCGACGAGGTCACCATCGACATCGAGCGCATCGGCAGGATGTCGGTGAGGGTCGAGCTGCGAAAACGCTGACCAGGGAGGGCGCATGCTGTACCGGCTCGCGGGCGCGGAGCGGTGGGCGGTGGTCATCCTGCAACTCTTCCTCGGCTTCATCTTCGTGATGCACGGGGCTCAGAAGCTCTTCGGGCCCGCCTTCTACGGGTTCCCCTGGGAGGGCTACGTCGGCTACTTCAACAAGCTCGGCATCACGCCGGCGCCCTTCTGGGTGTGGGTCGTGACGATCACGGAGTTCTTCGGCGGCATCTGCCTGTTCTTCGGGTTCCTGACGCGCGTCTGGGCCGCCGGGCTGGTGATCGACATGACCGTGGCCATCCTCAAGAATCACATCAAGATCGGGTTCTTCTGGCTGACCCCGGGGGGCGGCCTGGAGTTCCCCCTGACGCTCGGCGTGCTGGCGCTGGCCGTGTTTCTCCTGGGTCCCAGCTTCCTCTCGGTGGACCGGGCCATCGGCCTGGAACGGCGCAATGCGTAGGAGGACAGGGATGATCCAGTCGAGACGGATGCCCGCGATTCTGCTCGCGTTCGCCATCGGGCTCTGGCTCTCCGGATCGGTCGAGGCCCAGCGCCCCGACCGCATCAAGGTCGGCGGCACCGTGGCCGTCACCGGCCGATTCTCGAGCGACTGGGGCCCGGGCATCATCGAGTTCATGAAGGGCTGGGAGAAGCTCGTCAATGCCGAGGGCGGCGTGTTCGTCAAGGAATACAACGCGAAGCTCCCCATCGAGCTCACGCTCTACGACGACGAGTCGAGCCCCGAGAAATCCGTCGAGCTGTACGAGAAGCTGGCGGCCGTCGACCGTGTGCACCTCTTCCTCGGTCCCGGCTCGAGCCCCATCACCCTCCGGGCGTCCACCGTGGCCGAGCGGCTCAAGATCCCGATGATCCTGGTGGAGGCCAACAGCCCGGTCATCTATGCCCGGGGGTTCCAGTGGATCGCCGGGGTGGACCGGCCGGCCCAGTACTGGTCGATCCCCTACTTCGACCTGATGCGGGAGCTGCGGGACAAAGGTGTCGTCAACTACCGGACCATCGCCTTCCTGATCGAGGACAATCCGCACACCAAGGACGTCGCCGAGGGCGCGCTCGAGCTGGCCAAGAAGGCCGGGCTGGAGGTCGTGGCCGTCGAGTCGGTGCCGTTCCAGACCAGCGACTTCTCGGCGGTGATCGCGAAGTTCAAGCAGCTCAACCCGGACATCGTCTACTCGTCGGGCTGGACGGTGACCAGCGTCCCGTTCGTGAAGCAGATGAACGAGCTGGGACTCAAGCCCAGGGAGCTCCACGTCATCCACCTGGTGCCGGAGTTCGCCCAGCAGGTAGGGGCGCGGCTGTCGGAGGGCGTGACCGGCGAGACCCACATCGCGCGGAAGCACCTGGACCAGCGCTACCTGACGATCCTCAAGCAGCTCAACGTGGACGATCCGTATCCGTTCAAGTCGCTCGTGCTGCCCATCCGCTACCTCGCGCTGGAGACGGTGCGGCGCGGGATCGAGGCGGCGGGGACCCTCGACCGCGAGAAGTTCATGGCCGCGCTCCGGACCCTCCAGTTCGACACCCCGCATGGCCCCCACCGGTTCAATTACAACGTGAAGCTTGGCAACCGGGTCCTCAACGGGATGGGGGAGAAGTACCTGTACGCGGCCCAGTTCCAGAACGGGAAGGTCGTCATCATCGCGCCGGCCGCGGCGGCGGACGGCCCGTACCGGCCCGCCCCGCGCCAGTAGCGGCGGGGCGCGGGCCTGGTGGCCCTGCTCGAGGTCCAGCACCTTGCCAAGCGGTTCGGCGGCGTCCGGGCCCTCGACGACGTCAGCCTGGAGGTCCAGGCGGGGCAGATCGTCGGCCTGATCGGCCCCAACGGCGCGGGAAAGACCACCGTCTTCAACGTCGTCTCCGGGGTCCTTCGCCCCGACAGCGGGCGGGTCCTCTTCCGCGAGCAGGACATCACGGGCCGCCCTCCCCACGCCGTCTGTCGCGCGGGGATCGCCCGGACCTTCCAGGTCGTCCAGCCCTTCGCGCGCCTCACCGTGGCGGAAAACGTTGCCGCCGGCTGGCTCTTCGGGCGCCGGGGCGCCGACGCGCGGATCAGCCGGGCCGCCGCCGAGGCCCGGGCGCGCGAGCTCCTGGACTACGGCAAGCTCGGCGGCAAGGCCGGCCATCCGGCCGGCACCCTGACGCTGTCGGAGCGCAAGCGCCTGGAGATGGTACGCGCCCTGGCCACGGGCCCCGACCTCCTGCTCCTGGACGAGGTCCTCGCCGGCCTCAATCCCCAGGAGACCGAGGAGATGAGCGCGATCGTCCGGCGGCTCGTCCGCGATCTGGGGCTGGCCATCCTCCTCATCGAGCACAACGTGCGGGCCGTGCTGGCGCTCTCCGAGCGCGTCGTCGTCCTCAGCTACGGCACCGTGATCGCGCGCGGCGAGCCGGCCGTGGTGGCCCGGGACCCCGGGGTGATCACCGCGTATCTGGGCGAGCGCCGCGCGCCGGGCTGAGGCGTGGTCCTTGTCTGAGCCCGGCCCAGTCCTGCTCGAGGTGCAAGACCTCCGCGTCTCCTACGGGGACCTCCGCGTCCTCTGGAGCGTCAGCTTCACGGTCGCGGCCGGCGAGGTCGTCGCGCTGATCGGGCCGAACGGGGCCGGCAAGAGCACCACCCTCAAGGCCATCGCCGGCCTGATCCCGGTCGAGGCCGGCCGCGTCACCTTCGACGGCGCGTCCCTGCTCGCCGAGCCGCCCTATACGCGGATCCGGCGGGGACTTTCCCTCGTCCCGGAGGGACGCGGCCTCTTCCCGGCCATGACGGTCCAGGAGAATCTCGAGCTGGGCGGCTTCGCGGCGCCGCCCCCCGAGGGGCTCCGGGCGGCCCTCGACCGGATGTGCGGGCTCTTCCCCGTCCTGGCCGCCCGTCGCGGTCAGCTGGCCGGCACCCTGTCGGGGGGCGAGCAGCAGATGCTGGCCATCGCGATGGCGCTCTTGTCGCGGCCCCGGCTCCTGGTGCTGGACGAGCCGTCCCTCGGCCTGGCCCCGCTCGTCGTGGACCACCTCTACCAGACCGTCGCCCGCCTCAAGCGGGATGGGCTCACGATCCTCCTCGTGGAGCAGCAGGTCTACCTCGCGCTCGAGCTGGCGGACCGCGCCTACGTGCTGGAGACCGGACGGATTCGGCAGGAGGGAACGGGACGGGCGCTGCTCCGGGACGCCCACGTCCAGGAAGCCTACCTCGGGATGGCCGCCGCCGGATGACGCCGCAGACGGCGCTGGACCTGCTGCTCGGCGGCATCTCGCTCGGCGGAGCGCCGTGCCGATAACCTTCGCATCCCGTCGTCCTCGGTCGTCGGCGCGCCTCAACGTATGCGGCATACGCCTCGGCGCGCCTCCTCCCTGCGTCCTAGGGCTGCTCGGTTCTCGGCCCGGCGCACGTTGCCGCGATAGCGCCACAGGTAAGGAATGCAAATAGCGCTGGACCTGCTGCTCGGCGGCATCTCGCTCGGCGGCATCTACGCGCTCGTCGCCTTCGCCCTCTCCCTGTCGCTGGCCACCACCCACGTGCTGAACGTCGCCCATGGGACCTTCATGGTCCTGGGGGCCGCGCTGGCCACCCTCCTCTTCCGCGTGTCGCCGGTGGCGTGGCCCCTCGGCGTCCTGGCCCTGCTGCTGGCGTTCGCCCTCCTCGGTCTCGGCTTCGAGGCGGCCTTCGTGCGGCCGTTCGCGGCGAAGTCCCCGGATCAGATCCTGGTCGGGTCCATCCTGGTGACGTTCGGCTTCGCGCTCGCCGTGGAGGCCCTCCTCGGCTACTACTGGGCGCGGTGGGTGGACCCTCAGCCGGCCTTCTCCCTGGCCTTTCCCCTCGCGCGCATCACCGTGCTCGGCGTCGCGGTCTCCGGCACCCGGCTGACGATCCTGCTGGCCGCCGCCGGCGCCATCGCCGGCTTCCACCTCTTCCTCCGCAAGAGCGCGCTCGGCCGGGCGATCCGGGCGGTGGCCCAGAACTACGCCGGCGCCGTGATCCTGGGCGTGAACCCCCGGCGGGTGTCGCGGGTGATCTACCTGGCCGGGATCGTCGCGACCGCCGGCGCCGGCGTCCTGCTGGCGCTGGCCATTCCGCTCGAGCCATATTCGGGCTTGCGGCTGACGCTGGTGGCCATGACGATCGTCGTGATCGGCGGCGTCGGCAGCCTGCCCGGCGCCCTCCTGGGTGGAGGTCTCCTGGGAATGGCCGAGGTCCTCACCGCCTACGCGCTCGGCTCCGTCTGGTCGCCCGTGGTCTCGTTGCTCGTCTTCTTCTCGGTGCTGGTGGTGCGCCCGGAGGGGCTGTGGGGCCGCCGCCCCGGGTAGCGTGGGCCGCGGCCGCGCTCGGCCTGGTGGCGGCGCTCGCGATCCCGCTGGTCGGGACGCGGGACCTCGTGACGGCGGCGTTCTTCACGTTCCTCTACGTGGTCCTCGCGCTCAACTACGACATCCTCGGCGGCTTCCTGGGGTACATGAACCTCGGACAGGGGGCCTTCTTCGGTCTGGCCGCCTACGTGACCGTGCTCCTGCTCAACAGCGCCTGGCTCGACCGCCTCGGTCCCGCCGACATGCCGGTGGCCATCCTGATCGCCGCCGCCGTCACCGCCGCCGTGGCCCTCGCCTTCGCCTATCCCCTCTTCCGGCTGAGCGGCGCCTACTTCGCCATGGCCACCTTCGCCATGGTCCTCCTGATTCGCCACCTCATCCTCAACCTCCCGGACCTCACCGGCGGCTCCTACGGCGTCTACGTCAGCCCCCGCCACTACCTGAGCCTGCCGGTGGCGTACGCGCTCGCCCTCGGGCTCCTGCTGGCCTCGATCGCGCTGAACCGCGCCATCGCCCGGAGCCGGCTCGGCCTGGCCGTCACCGCCATCCGGGAGAGCGAGCTGGCCGCCTCCACCATCGGCCTCGACCTCTTCCGGGTGAAGCGCCGGGTGCTGGTCCTCAGCGCGGTCCCCTCGGCCCTGGCCGGCGGCGTCTTCGGCCTGCAGGCGGGCTACATCGACGTCGACGCGGCCCTCGGCGTGGACAAGACGCTCCTCCCGGTGATCATGGCGCTGATGGGCGGGAGCGGGCGAGTGGCGGGGCCGGTGGTGGGAGGGCTCCTGGTGCGCGGGGTCGACGTGGTCCTGAAGAACTACCTCCACCTGACCGTGCCGGCCCTGGCGATCTACGGGCTGATCCTCCTCGGCATCGGCCTCCTGCTCCCGGAGGGGCTCCTGAACTACGCGGGGCGGCGCCGGCGGTGGGCCGGGCGTCCGGCCTGACCCCACACCTTTCGACCCTGGGCGTGGACGGCGCGGGCCTGCCGGAGCTCGGGCGGGCGCAGCAGGCTCCCGACGTGATCGGCGCGATACCGGGCAGCCACGGCGCTACCGTAGCGACGCGGCGGGAAGAGCGTCAAGGGCGTCGAGAGGAACCACCTCGGTTGACAGGAGGGGATTCTCCCGCTAGTTCTTCGGAGGAGAGCGGGCGCTCCCTCCGACTCCAACCCTGGAGGCGCTGATGATGGTGAAACGGCTTCTGTGGTAGGGAACGGAGGCGGCCGATGCGCAAGGTCCCCCTGACCCTCGCCATCAGCGACTACGACCACGTCCGCGAGCTCACCTCGGGCGCGATCGCGCCTGAGGGGATCGAGCTGACGTGTCTGAACCTGACGGTGGAGGAGATCTTCTACCGCTTCGTGAGCTTTCGCGAGTGGGACGTGTCGGAGCTGTCGATGGCGAAGTACGTCGCGCTCGTCTCCCAGGGCGACGCCTCGCTGGCCGCCATTCCCGTCTTTCCGTCACGCATCTTCCGGCACTCGGCGATCTACGTCCGCCGTGACGGCGGCCTCCGCCAGCCGACCGATCTCGCCGGCCGCCGGGTCGGCGTGCCCGAGTGGGCGCAGACCGCCGGCATCTACACCCGCGGGGCGCTGATGCACCAGTACGGCCTCCGCCTGGAGGACGTCGACTGGTACCAGGCCGGCGTCAACCAGCCGGGGCGCCAGGAAAAGGTCGACCTCAGGCTGCCGCCGGGCGTGCGGCTCACCCCGGTGCGCGATCGGACCCTCGACCAGATGCTCCTGGCCGGTGAGCTGGCCGCGGTCATCACCGCCCACCCGCCGACGAGCTTCAAAGCGCAGCATCCGGACGTCGCGCGGCTCTTCCCGGACGTCGTGTCGGTGGAGGAGGCGTACTGGCGCGCCACCGGCATCTTCCCGATCATGCACGTGGTGGCCATCCGGCGAGACGTGCTGGCCGCGCATCCCTGGGTCGCGATGAACCTCTACCGCGCCTTCGAGGAAGCCAAGCGCCGGAGCATGGCGCGGACCCTCGACTGGAGCGCGCCACGCTTCCCCGTTCCCTGGGTCACCGAGCACGCGGCCCGGAGCCGCGCGCTGTTCGGCGAGGACTTCTGGCCGTACGGCGTCGACGCGAACCGCCCGACGCTCGAGGCCTTCCTCCGCTTCGCCTGCGAGCAGGGCGTGGCGCACCGGCCGGTCGGCGTGGACGAGCTGTTCCCGCCCGAGGTGCGCAGCACGTTCCGGGTATGAGGTTCCCATTCCCGGGCCGCCTCCCGGGCGTGGCGCGGATCGTGGGTGAGGCCTGCCCTCGGGGAGACACATGAGCAAGCTCCTCTTCGTCGGCGCCGGAGCCATCGGCAGCTACCTCGGCGCGTTCCTGTCCCGCGCCGGTCACGACGTGACGCTGATCGATCCGTGGGCCAATCAGGTCGAGACCGTCCGCCAGCGCGGCATCCGGGTGGCGGGACCGCACGAGCCCTTCGAAGCGCGACCGGCGGCGGTGCATCTCCACGAAGCGGCGCGCCTGGCGCGTGATTACGACATCGCGTTCGTCGCCGTGAAGGCCTATGACACGGCGTGGGCGACTCAGCTGGCGCTCCGGCATCTGGCGCCCGACGGCTATGCCGTGGCCGCCCAGAACTGCTGGCCGGACCCGGTGGTGGCAGCCATCGTCGGGGCTTCGCGGGCGGTGGGGCTGGTCATGTCCAAGATCGGCGTGGCCCTGTGGAAGCCCGGCCACGTGGAGCGCGGGGTGGAGACGGGGCAGAGCCAGGGGCACGACGTCTTCCGGGTCGGGGAGCACGATGGGCGCATCACCCCGCGCGTCGAGGAGCTCGCCCGCATGCTCTCGGTGGTCGACGGCGCCCGCGTCACCGACAACCTGTGGGGCGAGCGCTGGGCCAAGCTCTGCCAGAACGCCATGAGCAACCCGCTCCAGGCCCTGTCCGGGCTGGGCACGCTCGAGATCGTCTCGAGCGAGGTCGGACGGATCCTCACGATCCACCTGGGGGCAGAGTCGGCGCGGGTGGGGCTCGCCCTCGGCCACCGCGTGCCTCCGTTCACCGGCGCCAGGGCCGAGCAGTGGGCCGAGGCCGACCGGCCCGAGGCCTACCAGACCCTGGACCGGATGCTGACGCCTACCTCGGCGAGTCGCCGCACCTGGCGAGCCTCGATGGCCCAGGACGTGGCCAAGGGCCGTCTCACCGAGATCGACTACATGAACGGCTATGTGGTCGCGCAGGGTCGCCAGCGTGGCGTCCCCACGCCCGTCTCGGGCGCCGTGGTCGAGACGGTCCACGAGGTGGAGGGCGGGATCCGCGAACCGGCGCCGCGGAATCTCGAGCTCGCGCTGCGCCGCGCGGGTCTTTGATGGGAGGGGGCCTCGACGGCCCCCTCCCACACCCACCCCCGGGACGAGGTTGCCCGGGCGAAACCCGCGCTTGGAGTGGAACGAACCGGCGGTGGCTCGCCGCGGCGCGTGGTTACTCCGACGGGCTTCTCACAGCTCATCCGGCGTCGGTCTCCTGGGGCCGCTTGAGCTTGCCGCCCGGCCGGAGGTTCACGATCGCTTCGGGGAAGAGCTCGGCGAGCCACTGGACGATGTCGTTCACGGTCATGACCCCGATCGGGCGCCGCTCCGCGTCCACCAGCGGGAGGGTCCGGTAGCCCGCGTTGTGGAGGCGGTTGATGGCGTAGCAGATGAGATCGCCGGCAACCAGGGCTTCGGGATCGCGCGTCATCACCTCGCTGAGCCGCGTCTGGCGGGGGTCCCGGCCCGGCACCGCGACCCGGCGGAGCAGGTCACGCTCCGTGAAGATCCCGCTCAAGCGGCCGTCGGCGTCGACGACCACCACGGCCGCCCGGCGCTTCTCCGCCATCTGGGCGATCGCCTCGTGGACGGTGGCGTGCTCGGGCAGCTTGATCGGCTCGCTGGGGGCGAGCAGCTTGACGGTGTCGCTGACGAAGGCCCCCTCCAGCTTCCGAAAGTCGGTCTCGAGGGACTCGGAATACTCGTCGTGGAACTCGCTGAGGCTCATGACTCAGCCCTCCGAGGGACGGATCGCCTGAGGAGACTCTAAGCCGGCCGGGGGCGCGGGTCAACGCGGTCCGCGGGGGCACCTTTTTCGTGGGGCCGGAGTCGGGCCTCCTCCTACAATGCACTGGCGTGAGATCTCCCCACAGGCGGGCGGCGGCGGCCGAGCACCCGTGATGACCGAGCCCGACGTCACGCTGACCGACTACGGCCTGGCCGCGGAGTGCGCGCTGCTCGCGTACCTCGTCGGCCGTCTGGATCGCCCGCGGGCGGCCCTCCGGCAGCGGTTCGTCCTCTTCTTCGGCTCGGCCGGCCTGGCGGCGCTCCTCGGCGGGACGGTCCACGGCTTCTTCCTCGACCCGACGACGGCCAGCGCCCGCCTCCTGTGGCCGGCCACCCTGCTCGCGGTCGGCCTCAGCGCGCTGGCGGCCTGGGCGATCGGCGCCCGAATGCAGTTCACCGGCGCCGTCGCCCGGCGCCTCGAGGCGGTCGCCGCCGTGGAGTGGCTCGCCTACGCCCTGGCCGTCGTGCTGGGGGGCGCCCAGGCGTTCGCCTTCGTGATCCTCAACTACCTGCCGGCCGCCGTCTTCCTCTTCGTCGCGTTCGTGCTCGCCTACCGGCGGACGGGAGCGCAGCCGCTCCTCGTCGGCACGCTCGGGCTCGTCGGGACGTTCGTCGCCGCCGCGGTCCAGTATGGCCGGCTCGCGCTCCACCCGGTCTACATGAACCACAACGCCCTCTACCACGTGATCCAGGCCGGGGCCCTGCTCCTCCTCTACCAGGGGGCCCGGGCAGCGCGCGAGCGATGCTGACCCGGCGGCAGTTCCTGATCGGCGGCGCGGCACTCTACTACCTCTCCACGTCGGGCCAGCTCTACTGGTCGGACACCCACCCGCTGAGCGTGTACATCGGCGATTACCATCGGGCACTCGACCGGATGCTCGGCGCCACCGGGCGCGCCACCGAGATGATCTCCGAGATCTACGTGCCGCGGGGGGCGCTGGTCCGGTTCCTGGCCGACGCTCGCGCCGACTTCCGGGCTCATGAGGTCGACGTGATCTACGGGACCATCCGGCTGATCGAGCGGGACGACGAGAGCTTGCTGGCCTGGGCTCGGGACCGGTGGGCCTGCGTGATCTTCAACCTGCACGTCGTCCACAGCCCGGAGGGGCTCGCGCGGGCCGCCGCCGCCTTCCGCCGCCTCATCGACCTCGCGGTCCGCTTTGGCGGCAGCTACTACCTCACCTACCACCGGTGGGCCACCCGGCGGCAGGTCGAGGCCTGCTACCCGCAGTTCGCGGAATTCCTGCGCCTGAAGCGGCGATACGACCCCGAGGAGCGCTTCCAGTCCGAGTGGTACCGCCACTACCGGGCGATGTTCGCCGACGCCCTCTGACGTACACGACGAGGGGCCGGCCCGCGCGTCGGGACACCGCCGGAGCCCGGTCACCACGTCCACCAGACACCGGCGTGACTCCGACACGCCCCATGGCGCGCCAAGCCGGGGTTGGCTATGCTTGGCGATGCAGGTGGCGGGCCAGTCCGCCGCCAAGATAGCATTTGGACTGCCTACGTGCTCGCTACTGCCAGGCGCAGGCGATCCAGTTCACGCCCGGCCGGGCCTAGGGCCATCGTGGGCGCCAGCCGTCCCGAGCGGCTCCCCGCCACGCTGGCCGGCCCGCAGATGTCGCTCGATGCCGAGGAGCGCGCGGAGCTCGACGAGGTCTGGTACCGGCTGCCACGGGTCAGGCCCGGCTCGGGCCTCGTGCGCTAGGGGATCTCGCCCGCGCCGTGGTCGCTACTCTCGCCGTCCTCCTGACCGTCGGGGAGGTACTGGCGATCACAGCCTACGGTGTCGTGCTCCTGCAGAGCGCCGGGTACGGGCCGCGCCAGGCCCTGCCCGTCGCGCTGACGGCCACCCTGGGACTGCTCTCCTTCGTCGCGCAGTCGGTCTTCCTCCTCGGCGTCCCGTCGCTGCTGCCCGTGATCGAGGTGTCGATGCTCGTGGCGGGCGCCGTCCTCGCCAGGCCACACTGGCGTGGCGGGCGGCGGTTCCTCGAGTCGTGCCGCGCGCACCTCCGGGAAGAGTGGAGGACCTGGGTGTGGGTCGCGCCGGCGTGGGCCTACCTCGGCGCCGCGTCGATCCTCATCCCGGAGGGGAACTTCGACTCGATGCGCTACAACCTGGCGCGGGTCCTGCTTTTCGAGCAGGAGGGCACCCTCCTTCCCACGCACTTCTCCGAGTTCAACCAGGTGGTGTTCCCCGTCGGGGGAGACATCTTGCGGCACTTCGTGCTCCGCTACGGCACCGACTTCGGCATCGCGTTTTTCAGCCTGCTGGCCCTCCTCAACATCGCCGCGAGCAACTACGCGCTCGCCCGGGCCGTCGCCTCGCGCGCTTCCGCCCTCACCGCGACCTTGATCGTGTCCTCGGCGCCGCTGCTGGTCTACCAGGCCACCGGAACGAAGCCCGACATCCTGGCGGCGGCCGTGGCGTCGACCAGTTTGCTGCTGGCCTTCCGCATCCACCAAGGCCCGCGCGCTCTCGACCTCCTCCTGTTCGTGCTCGCGCTCTCGTTCGGCCTGTCCGTCAAGACCACCTATCTCGCTTTCGGACTGCCGCTGGCCTTGGCCGTGGTGGCGCACCTGGTGCGCCATCCGCCTGCTCCGGGATCCCTGCGCATCGGCTGGCAACGGGCCGGAATCGCGATCGTCATGGTGGCGGTCCTCTCGCAATCGTGGCTGTTCGTCCACAACTGGCGCCGGTGGGGGAACTGGGCCGGCCCGAAGGAATTCGCCGCCACCTACACCCACACGGACGGGGCCGTCGGCGCCGGCGCCAATCTCGTCCGGTATGCGGTGCAGTCCATTCAGGTGCTGTCGTCCACGGACGAGGTCGCCCGCGTGATGACCGGCCACACGCCGAGCGCCGCCGTCGAGGGCGTGTATCGGAAGACCCTCGAGCCCCTTCTCGGCCTCAAGGGAATGAGCTCGAGCCGCGGGATCTCCCGGCTGGAGATCACCCCTCGCCGATGGGGCGACGGCGAGAACGGCGCCTGGTTCGGTCCCCTGGGCTTCCTGATCGTGTTTCCTTCCCTGGCGTTGGCGATCGCCCGCGGCCGTTCGCTCGCGCGGCTGGCCGGCCTGGTGGTGGCCGCCTCGGTCCTGCTGATCGCCCGCTTCGTGGCCTGGATGCCCTGGAACGGCCGTTTCTTCGCCATGTCCTTCGCGGGCTGTGGACCTTGCGTGGCGTTCGCCATCGAGCGATACGCGCCGGGCAGGCGCACGCAGACCGCGTTGCGGGTCCTCGCGTGCGGCGTGCTCTATTACGGGTGTTGCTTCAACACGGCGAAGGACCTCCTCAGCCCTCGCGACGTGCTCGAGAGCATCCAGGCCGCTCGGCCGCTGCCCGGCCTCCTCCGCGACAGCATCTGGTACCGGACCCGCGGCGGCCAGGACCGGGACTTCTACAGCCGACGCCACTTCAGAGACGACCGGGTCGCGATCGTGAGCCGTGAGCTCCAGGCGGGCTCACGCGTGGCGGTGGTGGTGGGAGCGAACGCCTGGGTCTATCCCTTCATGCAGAAACGCCCTGACGTGCGCTTCCTGCTGGTAGGCCACGGGCAGGAGCCGCCGGCGTCCGTCGATTACGTGCTCTGTGTGAACGTGGCCTGCACCAGGGACCGGTTGCCGCCCGACGCGGAGATCCTGTGGTCGGCCAGCGGATCGCCCGCGGGGCGGGTAGGCGCCCTGGCCGCCCTGGGCTGCCCGCGCGGCAAAGGCTGCCCTGGCAGTTGACGCGCGCCGCTCAGTGGATCTCGGGCTCGGGGATCGGGGCCGTACCCTCCAGGAAGTCGAAGTCGCACCCCTTGTCGGCCTGGGTGACGTGACGGGTGAAGAGGGCCCCGTACCCGCGCGGGTACCGGGGCGCGGGCGCGATCCAGGCGGCCCGCCGGCGGTCCAGCTCGGCCTCGTCGACCTTCAGCGTGAGACGCCGGGCGGGGACGTCGAGTTCGATGAGGTCGCCGTCCCGCACGAGGGCGAGCGGGCCGCCCACGAACGATTCGGGAGCGACGTGCAGCACGCAGGTGCCGTAGCTGGTGCCGCTCATGCGAGCGTCGGAGATCCGCACCATGTCCCGCCCGCCTTGCCGGAGCAGCTTGGCCGGAATCGGCAGCATGCCCCACTCCGGGAAGCCCGCCGAGGGGGCCCGCGTTGCGGAGGACCAGCACGGAATCGGCGTCGACCGGTAGCCGCTCGTCGTCGACCCGGTGCTCCATGTCGTTGTAATCCTCGAACACGACGGCCGGCCCGGTGTGGGTGAGGAACCGGGGGTCGCAGGCGCTGGTCTTGATGACCGCGCCATCGGGGGCGAGGTTGCCGCGCAGCACGGCCAGCCCGCCGTCCGGCTTCAGCGCGCTCTTCGGTGAGCGGATCACGTCGGGGTCGACGACTTCTGCCCCCGCGATGCTCTCGCCGAGCGTCTGGCCGGTGACCGTCCGCTCCTCGAGATGAAGGTAGGGCGCCAGCTCGCCCAGCATCGCCCGGAGTCCGCCCGCGTAGTAGAAGTCCTCCATCAAGTAGGTGCCCGAGGGCCGCAGATTGCAGAGCAGCGGCGTCCGCCGCGAGATCTCGTCGAAGTCGTCCAGGGTGAGCGCCACCCCCGCCCGCCCGGCCATCGCGAGCAAGTGCACCACCGCGTTGGTGGAGCCCCCGAGCGCGATCAGAAGCGTGATGGCGTTCTCGAAGGCCCGCCGGGTGAGGAGCTCGCGCGGCCGGAGATCCTCCCACACCATCTCCACGATGCGGCGCCCGCAGGCGGCGGCCATCCGGCTGTGGGCGGCGTCGACGGCGGGGATGGACGACGACCCCGGCAACGCCAGGCCGAGGACCTCGACCAGGCTCATCATGGTGGCCGCCGTGCCCATGACCATGCAGGTTCCGGCCGACCGGGCGATGGCGCCCTCGATCTCCCGCCATTCACAGTCGGTGATGCGGCCGGCGCGGAGCTCGGCCCAGTACTTCCAGACGTCGCTGCCGCTGCCGAGGACCTGGTCGCGCCAATGGGCCTTCAGCATGGCCCCGGCCGGGAAGTAGATGGTCGGGAGATTCGCGCTGGTAGCCCCCATGATGACGCCCGGGGTGGTCTTGTCGCAGCCCCCCATCACCACGCAGCCGTCGACCGGATGGGAGCGCAAGATCTCCTCCGTCTCGAGCGCCAGGAGATTCCGGTACAGCATCGTTGTCGGCTTCTGGAAGATCTCCGACAGCGAGATTGCGGGCAGCTCGAGCGGGAAGCCTCCGGCCTGCCACACCCCCCGCTTGATCTCTTCGGACCGCTGGCGGAAGTGGCTGTGGCAGGGGTTGATGTCACTCCAGGTATTGATGACGGCGATCACCGGCTTATCGGCGTATTCCTCCCGCTCGTAGCCCATCTGCGCGTTCCGGGAGCGATGGCCGAAAGCCCGCAGCGACTGGGCCCCGTACCACCGGTGGCTGCGCAGCTCGGCCGGCGTCTTGCGATTCGCGCGCTCCGGCATGGCCGACTCAGGCCACGGCGGCCGCGCCGAGCGCCCGATCGGCCTCGAGCAGCGCGACGGCTGCCTGGCGGACGCGCTCGTGATGCTCGGCCTCGAGGTTCGACAGGAGCGGGAGAATCGGCCCCATGTCGGCGATGCCGGCGAGGGAGACCGCCTCGTGCAGGACGCGGATCGGGGAGTAGGCATCGCGGCAGTCCTCGAGCGGCAGGTACCGCGCCCGGATACGCGCGGCCGTCTCCCAGTCCTTGCGCTGGCAGGCTTCGAGCAGCCGCGTCGATCCTCGGGGCGCCACGCAGACGGAGCCGGAGGTGAATCCGTTCAGCCCGAAATCGCGCAGGTGCGCGACCGCGGGCCGCTCGCCGATGCCGCTGACGATGGAGCGGGGATCCATGAGGTCCGTGAGCCGTGTGAGGAACGCGTCCTGGGCGGGATCCGACCGGACGATCGCATACTTGATCCCGGCCACCAGCCCGTCGTCGACGAGCATCTTCACCGCCTCGGGGGTCAGGTAGGCCTCGGCTTTGACGTAGACGATGATGGGCCGGGCGAGCGCCTCGGCCAGGCGCCGGAGACCCGTCGCCACGCCCGCCACCGTCGCCGGGAAGGTCAGGGGCAGGGCCATGGCGGTCGGGAAGCGCGACCCTCGCAGCAGCCGGGCCTGGTCGAGCATCTTGCCGAAGTCGGGCCCGACGGAGGGGATGATCCACGTGTCGGGCGCCGCCAGGCCGGTCAGCGCCTCCAGGATCTCGGCGTACTCGTAGAGCCCGATGTTGTAGAAGTTCGCGTTGCCTCCGTAGAGCAGGGTCGTCACCCCGCCGGCCTCGAGATGCCGGATGAGGGCGGCGTTGGCGGCGGGGTTGAACGACAGGTCGGCGTGACGGGCGAGCGGTGGCACCGCCATCACCGAGGCGGCCAGGTCATCACACGTGATCGATCGCGTCCTCACGAATCCCTCCTTGGTTGGCCGGGAGTTTCACCCGGTCCGCCCGGGCCCCGCGCCGTGTCAGCACCGCGCTCGCGGCCTCGCGACCTAACGTACGGGCGGCCTCTCGACCGTGTCAATCCCGTCCTGGCGGCGCGTGGCCGCCGATGTGCTCGCGATCACCGCATGACGGTGTGGGGGTCGTCGCGCCCTGGGCGCACGGCGCCGGGCTTGCCGACCGCGTCCCGGCTCGCTTACCCTGGTTCCGGCTTTGCACATGATCACCACTCACGTCCTGGACACGTCGCGCGGACGCCCGGCGGACGGCGTGCCGGTGCGGCTCGACGCCCGAGACACGGCCGGCGTGTGGCGCGAGGTGGCGCGCGGTGTCACCGATGATGACGGCCGCTGCCGGGGGCTCGTGCCGGATGCATCGAAGCTGCTGCGCGGCGTCTATCGCCTCACGTTCGACGCCGGGCAGTATTTCGACCGCGCGCGTGTCCCGGCGTTCTATCCCGAAGTCACGGTCGTGTTCGAGATCCGGGATCCGGCCGAGCACCATCACGTGCCGCTGCTGCTCAGCCCGTACGGCTACTCGACGTATCGCGGAAGCTGAGGTGATGCTCACTTGGCGGTCGATCTCACGCCGTTCGGTGACGCGTGCATCCGATGTGCCACCTTGACCGCTTCCGGGCGGGGTTCCTATACTCGGAGCACCATCCCCGCCGAGACTCAGGGGCTCGACCCCCAGGAGGTTCGCCGATGACCAGCCGCTGGCTCCAGTCCGTCCTGACGACGACCGCCGTGGCCACCCTCGCCCTCGGCGCCAGCCTCACCGCACGAGCTCAGGGCGACGCGCTACGCGCGCCGCTCCCGGCGCCGGTCAAGGTGAAGCAGGGCATGCTGAACGTCCCGGCCCTCTCGCCCCTCTATCTCTTGCCCGACGAGGCGAAGAAATACAACATCCAGATCGAGACGATCATGTTCCAGCGCTTCGCCGATGAGCGGACGGCGCTCGCCTCGGGCGACCTCGACATCGCCGCGTTCGGGCCACAGGACATCTCGCTGGCCGCGAGCCAGGGGGTCAAGAGCCTGGTGGGGGTCGCGGGCGTCGGCTCGGGGAACGACTGCCTGATGATCCGCAAGGGCGAGGACATCAAGGCCTGGCCCGAGCTGTTGGGCAAAGGGATCGGCGTCGGCGCGGGCTCGATCTCATGGCTCAAGTTCACGGCCTCCGTGACCGAGAACGGCGTGGACTACCGGAAGCTCAAGATCGTCAACATCATGGGCGGCGGCGCGAGCTACCTCAAGGCGCTCCAGGCGAAGGAGATCGACATCGCCGTCGTCTGGCAGCCGTTCTGCGCCCAGGCGATCACCGAGGGCTGGGGGGCCTACCCGACCATCAACCACAACAACTCCAAGACCGTCGGCGGCCAGCTCGGCGTCTTCGCCGTCAACCGGGCGTTCCTGGACAAGCACCCCGACGCCGTCCAGCGGATCGTGATCGCGTACGTCGACACCCTCAAGCTCGCCCAGGGGAACATGGGCAAGTGGGCCGAGATCTACGCGCAGAAAGCGGGGCTTCCCCTGCCGGTGGCCCAGGAGTCGATCCGGATCACCAAGCTCGACTCGACGCTTCCGCTCGAGACCATCAAGCGGATGACCCGGTTCCTCGCCGAGACCGGGATCGTCCAGAAGGACATCTCGGGCGAGATCGCCCAGTTCTACACGTACGACTTCCTGGCGAAGGCCACGGGGAAGAGCCCGACCGAACTGGGGCTCAACCAGTAGGCCCGAGGCGAGCCCGGGCGGACATCGTTGGACGCGGCCACCCGAGCCGTTCCACGCCCCGACGTCGCCCCGCCCGCGCGCCCGGCGCCCGCGCCGGAGGGCCGCCGGCTGGGGCGGGTCGTCCTGGCCGGGCTCCTCCCGGCCGCGTTCATCGCGCTGTGGGCCGCGTCGGTCCGGTACCACTGGGTTCCGGAGGGGATCGTGCCGTCCCCATACCAGGTCGTCCGGTCGTGGCACGTCTGGATCGTCGGCGCCAGTGGCTTCACGCTCTCGCCCTACTCCGGGACCTGGCTCGACACCGTGCTCTTCTCGGGGCGCCGCGTCATCCAGGGCTTCGGCCTCGCCGCGGCCGTCGGGATCCCCCTCGGCATCCTCATCGGGTGGAACCGGCTCGTGCGGAACGTCGTGGACCCGTCGATCCAGATGCTGCGCCCGATCCCGATCACCGCGTGGCTCCCCTTCTCCATCGCGGTCTTCGGCATCTACGACGCCTCGGCGCTCTTCCTGATCGGGCTCGGCGCGTTCTACCCGATCGTGGTGAACACGACCCACGGCGTCCGGGACACGAGCCGCCTCCTGATCCGCGCGGCCCAGATGCTCGGCGCCGGCGAGGCGACGATCCTCTTCAAGGTCGTGTTCCCCTCGGCCTTGCCCGCGATCTTCACCGGGCTCCGGCTCGGCGTCGGGATCGCGTGGACCGCGGTGATCGTGGCCGAGATCGTGGCGGTCAAGTCCGGGCTGGGGTACGTCCTGTGGGACGCCTACTACGTGAGCCGCATGGACATCTGCGTGGCGGCGATGATCAGCGTCGGGATCCTCGGGTTCCTGTCGGACCGGATCATCTCCGCCGTCGCCCGCCGCCTCCTGCGGTGGCGGGCCCTCGAAGCGCACACCTGACCCCGTGGCTCAACAGGCGAAGGTCGTCCTCGAAGACGTCGCGAAGGAGTTCGCCACCGGCCGCCAGCCGGTCGTCGCGGTCGACGGGATCACCCTGACGATCCACGACCAGGAGTTCGCCTGCCTCCTCGGGCCCTCCGGCTGCGGCAAGTCCACCGTCCTCAACCTGGTCGCTGGCTTCGAGCGCCCGACGCGTGGGCGGGTCGCGGTCGGCGGCGTGTCGGTCACGCGGCCGGGGCCCGACCGCGCCGTGGTCTTCCAGGAGCCCGCGCTGTTCCCGTGGCTGTCGGTGCTCGACAACATCACCTTCGGGCCCAAGACCCAGGGGCAAGCCGCGGAGCTCTACCAGCCGCTCGCCCGCCAGTACGTCGACCTCGTCGGTCTCACCGGCTTCGAGGGTCGTTACCCGGCCGAGCTGTCCGGCGGCATGAAGCAACGGGTCGGGATCGCCCGGGTGCTCGTGCTCCGTCCGGCGGTGCTCTTGATGGACGAGCCCTTCGGCGCGCTCGACGCCCAGACGCGGAGCCTCATGCAGGAGCTGCTCCTCCGGGTCTGGGAGCAGGCGCACCAGACCGTGCTCTTCATCACCCACGACGTGGAGGAGGCGCTCCTCCTCGCCGACACGGTCTACGTCATGACGGCCCGCCCGGGGCGGGTCAAGCGACGGCTCCGGGTGGACCTGCCGCGCCCGCGGACCCTCGAGGAGACGACGTCGGCGACGTTCAACGCGCTGAAGCGCGAGGTCCTGGCCTTGATCCGCGAGGAAAGTCTCAAGGCCGCCCGCGCCTGACGCGGGCCACCCGCACCCGCTCACGTCACCAGAGGGTTGCGCACGGTCAGGTCCGGGAAGCGCCCGAAATCTCGGTCTGCGGTCCACAGCTCGCGCACCCCGTGGAGACGGCAGAGCGCGGCGACGCGGGCGTCGTGTACCTGGGCGCCGACCACGCGGCCGGTCTCGACCGCTACTCGGAGGGCAGGCCAGTACCGTTCGGCTTCGGCCAGCAGGACCAGGCTCGGGGCCTCGAGCCAGGCCTCGACTTGATCAAGCGCCGCGGCCAGAGGGCTCGGCGGGGCGAAGATCCTCGGGTGCGTCACGATGGCCAGGAACTCGTGCAGGCACGGCCACGGGATCGCCCAGGGGGCGCGTCCCTCGGCCAGCTCTGCCAGGCGGGTGTAGGCGGGCTCGTGCCAAGGCGAGTCCTCGCGGTGGGCGTAGACGAGAAGGTTCGTGTCGACGGCGATCACGCCCCTCGGCCTTCGTAGGCCGTGTCACGCATGCGGCCCCAGGGCGCACCGACGAAGTCTGGCTGGAGCCCCTGACCCTTGAAGGTGGCCCTCCGCAGCCGGAAGTCGGCGGCCCCCTTACGCTCGGCAAGCAGCCGGCGCAGGCCTTCCTCCACCAGCGCCCTGACGGTCGTGCCCTCCCGGGCGGCCAACCGCCGTGCCTCCTCGAGGAGCGAGTCGGGAATCTCCACGGTTGTCTTCATATGGGTAGATGTATCATGAGAGACGGCTAGATGTCAACCCCGTGAGACAGCCGTCTGACGCGCCGAGGGTCGACCCAGGGCGTCTCAGCCCCGCTCGCGGGTCCAGAACCCGTCCGGGTCGAAGCGGCGGATAACCGCCAGCTCCTCGGCCGTCGGGGCCGGCGTCTCGGTCACCGGGGGCGCGCAGGCCAGCGACCAGCCGGTCTGGGCCCGGACCTGGGCCACGGTCACGCCCGGATGGGTGCTGGCCAGGGCCATCTCCCGCGTCGCCGGATCGAACCGGAAGACGCCGAGCGTCGTGATCACGGCCGCCGGCCCTCCGCCGGGCAGCCCGACCCGCCCCCGCCAGTCGCCGCCCTCGCCGAACCCGGGCGAGGTGACATAATCCACGCGCTCGACGAAGCGCCGCCGCTGGTGGGTCATGATGATGACGTGGCGCCGCGCGAGGCACGCGATGTCCCCGCCCCCGCCCGACCCCGGCAGGCGCGTCAGGCGATCCGGTGGCCCCACGTAGCCGGTGTTCAGGTTGCCGAAGCGATCGATCTGGGCGCCGCCGATGAAGCCGAGATCGACGCGCCCGGCCTGGAGGAGCCCCATGATGTCCCGCATCTCGGTGCACCAGAGGGCGCCGGCGACGTTGGGGCCGTCCGAGATCGTCACCACGAAGTCGCGGGCCGGGCTGTCGCGGACGACGCCGTTCTCGAAGAGGCCGATCGCGGAGGGCGCGTGGGTCGAGCGCGCCAGGCAGAAGGCGAGGATCGGCAGCCGCATCCCGACGAAGACCACCTCGCCGTCGTGGATCTCCCGGGCGGCGACGGCGACCATCAGCTCGCCGGGCGTGTAGTGGAGCGCCTCAGAACCCATAGTCCACGGGAGCCGCGAGCTGAGAGGTCTTCGGGCGCAGGGCCCCGAGCCGCGCCGGCCCGAGCTTCGCCAGGTAGCCCGCGTGATCGCCGACATCCACCACCCACTCGTGGAGCCAGGCCCGCGTGCCGTCGAGAGTCGCCGAGCGCCCGTGGTAGTCGGTATAGACGGCGTGGTCGCGGTTGTAGTGGCCCTGGACCGGCGAGGGGTGCGCGCCCCAGGGCAGATGTACCACCGCGCTCACCAGGAACCCCGGCACCAGCGTGCGGTTGGGATCGCTGCGGATCACCTCGGGCGGAACCAGCTCCTCGCAGATCACGACGACGGCCCGGCTCGCCTTGGCCGCCGCCGCCGTGACGCCGGAAGCGCCCCAGGCGTGGCAGCTCCCGTCGGCGTCGGCGCGCTGGACGTGGAGGATCGCCACGTCCGGCACCAGCGCCGGCACCAGGACGAGGGGCTGGCCGGTGAACGGGCAGGGCAGCTGGCGGAGGCGCGCGTTCCTGGCGAGGATGTCCGTGCCGAGCAGGGTGCGGGTCGGCACGTACGGCACCCCCAGGGCGGCGGCCTCGAGCGAGAGCGCCAGGGTGAAGTTCGAGTGGTCTTCGACGTCGATCGGGTGCGGGATGCCCTGTTCAACCGCCCGCCGGAAGCCGTAACCCGACCCGTGCTGGACGTTGCCGACCCACGAGGCCACCACGCGGCGAGCGCAGCCGGCGGCGATGAGCTGATCGAAGCAGACGTCCGAGATGGGGCCGATCAGCGTGAGATCCCGCCGGCGCTGGCGGATCAGCTCGTGCGCCGCCGCGAACGGGATGAGCGCTTCGAGGGCGGTTCCGAGCACGATGGCGGCGCCGTCCGGCACGTGGCGCGCCATCGCATCACGGAGGGGGACGACCTTGCTCACGTCAGGATTCTACCGCGGCTCGCCGAGTCGCCGGCGGCGGCCGCGCCCGGGGCTTGACCGGGCGGCCGTTCTCGCGCTAGAAGGAACCTACCGAACGTTTGGTAGAGAGAGCCCGTGGCCCGTCACGAGGACATCCTGGAGCGGGCGGCCGAGGTCTTCAACGAGCTCGGCTACCGGGGCGCCTCCGTCGAGGAGGTGGCCCGCCGCGTCGGGCTGCGCAAGGGCAGCCTCTACCACCACGTCAAGAGCAAGGAGCAGCTCCTCGCCGAGGTCCTGCTGCGCGGCATGGAGCTCCTCCGGAGGGGCCTCCCCGGCGCCGACGACGCGCGCCTCTCTCCGGGCGAGAAGATCCGGGCGGCCATCGCCTTCCACCTCGACTGGATGGCGACCGAGCCCCACGTCACCGGCGTGTTCCTCCGCGAGCTGCCCAGCCTTCCGCCGCGCCTCCGCCGGCGTCTGATGGGGGAGATCGAGGAGTTCGAAGCCCGGTGGCGCGCCCTGGTGCGGGAAGGGGTGGCGGCCGGCGCCCTCCGGGCGGACCTGGATCCGGACGTCACCGTCTACGCGATCCTGGGGCTCGTGAACTCGGTCCACCGGTGGTACCGACCGGACGGCCGCCTCTCCATGAAGCGGATCGCCGAGCAGTGCGCCGACCTCGTGCTCGACGGCCTGCGGCCCCGCGCGGACGGCATTCCGCCACGGGCCCGACACCGGTGACCGACGGCCCGGGCCCCCGGCGGAACGGACGCTGAGCGGCCCTCGATGCTGCTGCAGCAGCTCGTCAACGGCCTGATGCTGGGATCGAGCTACGCGCTCATCGGGGTGGCGTTCACCCTCCTCCTCGGCATCTTCGACATGCTGAACATCGCCATCGGCGAGGTCTTCATGCTGGGCGCCTTCTTCGGCCTGACCCTCGTCGCCGCCGGGGTGCCCTTCCTGCCGGCCCTCCTCGTCGCCATGGTCCTCGCGGGACTCGTGAACCTCGTCGTCGAGCGCTTTGCCTTCCGGCCCCTCCGCGGGACGCCCCCCGTGATCCCGCTGCTGAGCAGCATCGGCTTCTCGATGCTGCTCCAGGACACCGCCGTCAACATCTGGGGGTCGGAGCGGACCCAGTTTCCCCCCTCGATGCGCGTCGTCACCTTCGAGCTCGGCCCCGTCCTGGTCTCGTCCGTCCAGCTCGCCATCCTGGGCACGGCCGTCGTCCTGATGGTCACTCTCCACCTGCTGGTGCAACACACCAAGATCGGGCGCGGGATGCGCGCGGTGGCCGAGAGTCCCGACACGGCGAGCCTCCTCGGCGTCGACGCCGGTCGCGTCATCGTCGCGACGTTCTTCGTCTCCGGAGCCCTGGCCGGGGCGGCCGGGATCCTGGTCGGGCTCACGTTCTCGGTCGTCTCACCGTTCATCGGGATCGAGATCGGCCTCAAGGGCGTGGCCGCCATGGTGGTCGGCGGGGCCGGCAACCTCCAGGGCGCGATGCTGGCCGGGCCCCTCCTGGGGATCGCCGAGGTGCTGAGCGTGGCCTACCTGGGGGCGGCGTACCGGGACGTCGTCGTCTACGGGCTCCTCATCCTGACCCTGGTCGCACGGCCCCAGGGGCTCCTCGGCGCAGTCGAGCGCGCCCGCGTCTGAGCGCCCGGCGACCATGCTGAGCGATTATCAGCAGACCCTGCTCCTCCTGACCGGCATCAACGTCCTGCTCGGGTGGAGCGCCTACCTCCCCCTGGCCACCGGACAGCTGTCGCTCGGCAACGCGGGCTTCATGGCGGTCGGCGCCTACGCCGCCTCGCTCCTCACCGTCCAGCCCCGATGGCCGCTCCTCCCCGCCCTGGTGGCCGGGGCCCTCCTGGCCGGGGCCCTCGGCCTCCTGGTCGGCTTCCCGGCCCTCCGGCTCCGCGGCATCTATCTGGCGATCGCCACCCTCGGCTTCGGCGAGATCGTGCGCACGTTCTTCCTCAACTTCGAGCCGACGGGCGGGCCCATGGGGATGCGCGGCATGAGCGGGACCACCCCGGGGCTCGTGTGGGCCTGGGTGGGCCTCTGCGGGCTCGGCCTCTTCGCCCTCGCCCACTCACGCCTCGGCCTGGCCCTCGACGCCGTCCACGACGACGAGGTGGCGGCCGAGCTCAGCGGCCTCGACATCACCGCGCTCAAGGTAGGCGCCTTCGGCGCCGGCGCCGCGCTGGCCGGACTGGGTGGCGGCCTCTACGCGCACTACATCCTGTTCATCGAGCCGGGGACGTTCAACTTCCTCGAGTCGATCACGATGATCCTCTTCGTCCTGCTCGGCGGGATGCGCACCTTCTGGGGCACGCTGATCGGCGCCGCCGTGTTCACCATCCTGCCCGATCTGCTGCGAGGGCTCCAGGACTGGCGCGGCGCCTTCTTCGGCGCCCTGCTGGTGGCCATCCTCATCGTCCGCCCGTGGGGACTCCTGCCGCGGGAGACCCTGCGGATCCCCCTTCGCCGCCTGGCCGGCGCCGGTGAGAGGCCCTGACGGAATTGATGCGTGACGTGGCCGTGCCGGCACGACGAGAAGCAGCAGCCTGCTGCTCATAACGATGCTGGAAGTCCGCGGGGTCTCGAAGCAGTTCGGCGGCCTCCAGGCGGTCTCCACTCTCACGCTCACGGTGCCGGCCGACGAGATCACGGGTCTGATCGGCCCCAACGGCGCGGGGAAGACCACGGTCTTCAACCTCATCACCGGCCTCTACCGGCCCTCGGAGGGCTCCATCCGGTTCGAGGGCACCGAGCTCCGCGGGCGGCGCCCCCATGCCATCGCGCGCCTGGGGATCGCGCGGACCTTCCAGACCGCCCGGCTCTTCCGGACGATGAGCGTGTGGGAGCACGTGCTGGTGGGGCAGCATCACCGGGCCGGGCGCGGCCCGGGGCTCTGGTGGGGCGGCCCGCGGACCCGCGCGCTCTTCGCCGAGGCGCGCGAGCCCCTCGAGCTGATGGGGCTCTGGGCCCAGCGCGAGCTGCCGGCGCTGGCCCTCTCCTACGGGGACCAGCGGCGGCTCGAGATCGCGCGGGCGCTCGCGGCCCGGCCGCGGCTCCTGCTCCTGGACGAGCCATCGGCGGGGATGAACCCGGCCGAGTCCGAGGCCCTCGTCCGGACCCTCGAGAAGGTCCGGGCGTCCGGGGTGACGCTCCTGCTGATCGAGCACGACATGTCGGTGATCATGACCCTGTGCGACCGCGTGGCCGTGCTGAACTTCGGCCGGAAGATCGCCGAGGGGAGTCCGGCCGAGGTGCAGGCGGATCCCGGAGTCCTCGAGGCCTATCTCGGGCGGGACTGACGCCGTGCTCCAGGTGAGCGCTCTCCGATCCGGATACGGGCAGGCCGAGGTGCTGAAGGGCGTGTCGATCGAGGTGCGGCAAGGGGAAATCGTGACCCTCATTGGCGCCAACGGGGCCGGTAAGACGACCCTCCTCAAGACGCTGGCGGGTCTGCTTCCGACCCGCGGCGGCCGCGTCACGTACGACGGCGAGCCGATCGAGCGCCTCCCGCCCCCCGTCCGGGTCCGCCGGGGCCTGATCCTCGTCCCCGAGGGCCGCGGCATCCTCCAGCGGATGACGGTGCGGGAGAATCTCCAGATGGGCGCCTACGCCCGTCCCGCGAGGGCCGACGTCGAGGCCGACCTCGCGGCAGTGGTCCGGCGGTTCCCCGTCCTGGCCGAGCGCGCGACCCAGCCGGCCGGCACCCTCTCGGGCGGGGAGCAGCAAATGCTGGCCATCGGCCGGGCGCTCATGGCCCGCCCTCGGCTCCTGATGGTCGACGAGCCGTCGCTCGGGCTCGCGCCGCTGCTCGTCCGGGAAATCATGCGGATCCTCGCCGAGCTGCGCGCCCGGGGGATCACGATCCTGCTGGTGGAGCAGAACGCGCGCCAGGCCCTCCAGCTCGCCGACCGCTGCTACATCCTGGCCTCCGGCCAGATCGTCGCCGGCGGGGAGGCGCGGGCGATGCTGGCGAGCCCCGAGGTGCAGGCCGCCTACCTCCGGGGCGCCGTCGCCGAGGGTTCGAGGACGCGCCCGTGAACCTGGCGAGCCTCCTCGTCGATACCCACGTCGCGGAGGGCCGCGGCGCGCGGCCCGCCGTCGTCTGCGACGGACGGTGCCTCAGCTATGGCGAGCTGCTCGTGCTGGTGAATCAGACGGGCGGGGTCCTGCGCGCGCTCGGTGTCGAGCCAGAGCAGCGCGTGGCGCTCCTGCTGCCCGACGGGCCGGAGTTCATCGCGGCCTTCCTCGCGACCGCGAAGATCGGGGCGGTCGCCGTACCGTGCAACACGCTCCTCAAGGCGGACGAGCTGGCCTTCATCCTGAATCACAGCCGCGCCCGCGTCGTGGTGGCGCATGAGGCGACCGCGGGGGAGCTGCGCCGGGCCCGCCCGACGCTCCGGGCGCTGCGCCACGTGGTCGTGGTCGGCGCCCCCGGCCCGGGCGAGCGCGCGTACGCGGAGGCCGTCGCCGCGGCGCCGTCGACGCTCGATCCCGAGCCGGTGGATCCGGACGACGCCGTCCTGTGGGCGTACAGCTCCGGCAGCACCGGCGTCCCGAAGGCCGCGGTCCACTCCCACGAGACCCTCGCGGTGGCGAGCCGCCTCTTCCCGGACGACGTCCTCCAGATCGGGCCGGCGGACCGGTCCCTGGCCGTGCCGAAGCTGTTCTTCACCTTCGGGCTGGGGGCGAGCCTCTACATCCCGCTGCGGGCGGGCTCCACGGTCATCCTCAATCCGCGCCCGCCGGCGGCGGAAGGCATCCTCGAACTCATCGACCGCGAGCGCCCCACGCTCTTCTACGCGGTCCCCACCCATTACGTTCGCATGCTGGCGGCGCCTGATGCGGGGCGGCGCTTCGACCTCTCCTCGCTCCGGCTCTGCTTCGCCGGGGGCGAGCCGCTGGCTCCCGACGTCTACCGGCGCTGGCGGGAGACCTTCGGGCTGGAGATTCTGGAGGTGCTCGGCTCGAGCGAGGCGCTGTTTCTCTACCTCTGCAACCGCCCGCGGCGGGCCCGGCCGGGCAGCGTCGGCCGGCCCATGCCCGGCTATTCGCTTCGGCTGGTCGACGGCGACGACCACGACGTCCCGGTCGGCGAGCCGGGGACCCTCGCCATCCAGGGCCCCACCCTCTTCCACCACTATGCCCGGCGGCCCGACCTGACCCGGCGGGCCTTCCGGGGCCCGTGGTTCCTCACCGGAGACCAGTTCCGCCAGGACGAGGACGGCTACTACTGGTTCCTCGGGCGCACCGACGACATGCTGCGGGTGGCGGGAACGTGGGTCTCGCCGGCCGAGGTCGAAGCCGTGCTGATGGCCCACCCCGCCGTGTTCGAGTGCGCGGTCGTCGGCGCCCCCGACGGTCAGGGCACCACGCGCCCCAAGGCCTACGTCGTGCCGCAGCCGGGGAACGCCTCGGCCGACGACGCCCTCCGCGCCGAGCTCGTGGCCTTCGCCCGGGAGCGGCTCGCCGCCTACAAGGTGCCCCGGTGGGTGGAGTTCGTGACCGACCTCCCCAAGACCGCGACCGGCAAGACACAACGCTTCAAGCTCCGCGCGAGCTCTCCGCCATGATGTCCCGGGCGCTCCCGCTCGCCCTGGCGGTCGGTCTCGGCGTGTGAGCGGAGAGGATCGCATGGAAACTGTGAGGATCAGTCCGGCCGAGGAATTCCCTCCGGACATGCAGCGCATGTTCGAGGGGGTGAAACGCTGGTTCGGCATGCCGTTCGTGCCGAAGATGAACCGCGTCACGGCCTGGGATCCCCACTTCTGGGCCGGCTTCGGCCGATGCGGCAAGCGGGCCATGGCCGACGGCGCGCTCCCCCGCGACTTGAAGGAGATGATCGCCGTGGCGATCAGCGCCGTGAACGCGTGCGACTACTGAGTCGTCGGCCACACGGCAGCCGGGAAGCTGCTGGGACGGACCGAGGACGCCGTCTGGTACGAGGTGGCCTATCTGGTGGGGGCCGTGCACGGGATGAACGGGGTGGCGGACGGCCTGCGCATCCCGCTGGACTTCACGCCGGACCCGACCCGGGTCCCGCTGATGCCGCTGGTCGATCCGGCCGCGGCCGAGGGGCCGGTCAAGACGCTCTTCGACGAGATCGCCGTGTTCTTCGCGATGCCCACCCCCCCGAACCTCTACCGGGTGCTGGCCTGGGACCCCGGGTACGCGGGGGACCAGTGGCGCTATGTCCGCTATCTGTTCTCCGATGGCCAGCTCGACCGTCTGTCGAAGCACGTCGTCGCGCTGGCCGCGTCGATGGCGGCGCGGTCGGCCTACGGCATCGACTTCCACCATCGCGAGACCCGGCGCCTCGGGCTATCCGACGAGGCGATGCGAGAGGTGGTCTTCGTCACCGAGCAGTTCAACGCGGTGAACAAGATCGGCGCCTGCCTCCAGCTCGAGCCCGACATGCAGGCGGGGCTCAGCCGGCCCGGGCGAGCCGCGGGCGGCGGCGCGGCGCCCGAGTCGCCCTGAGCAGGAAGGAGCGCGATGGCCAGGCGAGTGTCCGAGCCGACGACCCGGGTGGTGGGGCCGCTGCGGCGCATCGACCAGCGGCAAGAGCTCCATACGCAGGCGGCCATCGGGGGCCTGGGCCCGCGCGTTCAGGAGCGGTGGACGTCCGAGTCGGTCGACCCTTTCCGCCGCATCTTCTACCCTGAGACACGCCCGCAGAACGTCCCCATGCGGTCCTGGCGCGACATCGCCGACGGGCCGGTGAACCCGAAGCGGGTCGAGGTCAAAAACCCCGCGCGGATGGCCGAGATCATCAAGGGAGTGGCGCGCTTCCTGGGCGCCGACCTCGCCGGCATCTGCCGGCTCAACCCGGCCTGGGTCTTCACCCACCACGGCCTCCGGATCGACTTCCACAAGGGCAAGGCCGGCCAGCCGGTCGAGCTCCGGCACGCGTATGCCATCGCGCTCGGTCTCGAGATGGACCATGCCAACTTCGCCAACTCCCCCGACTTCATCGACAACGCCGCCGTGGGCAAGGGGTACCTCGAGGCCGCCAAGGTGGCGGTGTCCCTGGCCGCCTGGATCCGGGAGATCGGCTGGCCGGCCAAGGCCCACTTCTTCATCAGTGAGGAGGTCATCCACATCCCCATCGCCGTGGAGGCCGGCCTCGGGGAGCTGGCGCGGAACGGGTCCGTCATCACCCGGGAATTCGGGCCCCGGGTGCGCTTCGCCACGGTGACGACCGATCTGCCGCTGGCCGTGGACGCCCCGATCGACATCGGCGTCCAGGCGATGTGCACGGACTGCAACAAGTGCGCGGTGAACTGCCCGGCCCAGTGCATTCCGTACGGACCCAAGGTGATCGAGCACAACGTCGAGAAGTGGGCCCTCGACAACAAAGCGTGCATGACCTTCTGGGTCGCCAATCGCGAGCGCTTCAACGACTGCGCGCGCTGCATCACCACCTGCCCCTGGAACCTGCCGAATACCTGGTGGGCTCGCGTCGTGACCTGGGGCATTCCCCGGTGGCGCTGGTGGCGGAAGGGGCTGGTCTTCATCGACGACCTGATCCGGGGGAAGAAGCCGAACCCGACGCGCCGCTGGCTCTACTACAAGGCGCCGGGCCCCAAAGAGGGGTGGACGATCCCCCCGGTGATCGAGTAGAGGCGTGGAGAAGCGGAATCGCGCTTCTTCCCGTGAGCGGGCCTCCGTTCGGGCCGAACTGGAGGTGCGACCTACGTCGACAGGATCCTGAAGGGCGCCAAACCCGCCGACCTGCCTGTGGAGCAGCCCAGGGAGTTCGAGCTGGTCGTCAACCTCAAGACTGCGAAGGCTCTCGGTCTCACGATTCCGCAGTCGGTCCTCCTCCGGGCGGACGGGGTGCTCCAGTAGGGCCGGCGAACCTTGACCGTCTGAGGAGTATCTGTAAGAGTGTGTGCGACGTCGGGGCTCTCGAGGAGAGAATATGCTGCTGATGAGTCTTTCCATCGACGACAAATTGCTCCAGCAAGCCATCCGGCTCGGAGGACATCGAACCAAGCGGGCGACGATCAAAGAGGCGCTGCAAGAATACATTCAGCGTCGCAAGCGTCTCCGGGCTCACGCGGCCTTCGGGACGATCGACTTCGATCCG
Source organism: Candidatus Methylomirabilota bacterium (assembly GCA_036005065.1). NCBI lineage: Bacteria > Methylomirabilota (SeqCode) > Candidatus Methylomirabilota bacterium. Next base: position 50,740 of record DASYQW010000050.1, read on the forward strand.
AAATACGACTACAAACGGGCCCGTAGGAAGCGGTGATCTTTCTCGCAAGGTCGGCGAGCATGGTAGCGCACAACCGTTGGGTCGCGTCTCGGGTCGGCTGACCGGGTCCAACGCTGCCCGATGCCGCTCATCGTCCCGAGGCCGATCCCGCCCGAGGTGGCCCGCGTGTACCGGGCCCAGGGGTGGTGGCTCGACCTGACGCTCACGGACGTGCTCCGCCGGCACGCGGCGGCCCGGCCGGGGGCGCCGGCCGTCATCGCGGCCGATCGCACGCTCACCTTCGCCGACCTGGAGCGCGAGAGCGCGCGGGTGGCCGCCGGCCTGGCCGCCCTCGGCGTCGGACGCGGAGACGTGGTGTCGTGCCAGCTCGCCAACGTGCCGGAGTTCCTGATCCTCCACCACGCGGCCGCCCGGCGCCGGGCCATCTTCAATCCGATTCACCTCGCCTATCGGACCGCCGAGGTGGAGTCGATCCTGCGCTTCGCCGAGAGCCGGGTGCTGGTCGTGGGTCCGCCGCACCGCGGATGGAGCTTCGCGGAGATGGCACGCGGGCTCCGGGCGCGGCTGCCCGCGCTCCGGCACGTCGTGATGGTGGGCGAGGCCGACCGGCCCGACGTGCTCCCCTTCGAGACGCTCCGGGCGGGTGACGCGCACGCCGCCGAAGGTTCGGCCCACCCGGACGACGCCTTCCTGCTCCTCTTCACCTCCGGCACCACGGCGAGTCCCAAGGCCACGCTGCACACCCACCGCCTGCGGATGGGAGCGGCCCGGGCGAGCGGCGAGGCCATCGGGTTCCGCCCGACGGATCGAGTGGTGTCCATCGCCCGCTTCAGCCACATGTGGGGAATCTTCGCCTACTGGATGGCGCTCGGGGCCGGCGCGGCCCAGGTGCTCCTGGAGCACTTCTCCCCGGACGGGTTCCGGGACGTGGCCGGCCGGTGCCACGCCACCGTCGCCATCGGCGCGCCTCCCCACGCGGCCGACCTGCTCGCCTCGATCCCGGCGGGTGGACGGGCGCTCCCGGGCCTCCGCCTCTTCGCCCTCTCCGGGAGCGTCTGTGCCCCCGCGCTCGTCCGCGCGCTCCGCGACACCCTGAGATGCGCGCCCCTGATGCTCTGGGGCATGACGGAGACCGCCGCGGGCCTCTTCACCCGGCCGGACGATCCGCCCGACGTGATCGAGCAGACGGTGGGCCGCCCGGCGCCGGGGTGCACGGTGGGCGTCCTCGACGACGCGGGCCGAGCCCTGCCTGCGGCCACGGAGGGCGAGCTCGTGATCCGGAGCCCCTTCGTGTTCGAGGGCTACGTGAACAACCCCGAGGCGACGGCCGCGAGCTTCACGGCGGAGGGCTGGTTCCGCACGGGAGACCTGGCGAGCCTCGACCAGACGGGCCGCGTCCGCATCCTCGGGCGGCGCACCGAACAGATCAACCGGGGCGGCGTGAAGTTCCACCCCGGCGACGTGGAGGATGTCCTCCTCCGCCATCCCGCGGTTCAGATGGCGGCCCTGGTCGGGATGCCCGATGCCCGCCTCGGCGAGCGCAATTGCTGCTTCGTGGTGCCCCGGCCCGGCGCGCCTGCCCTCACCCTGACGGACCTCACGGCCGCGCTGGCCGAAGCCGGGATCGCCAAGTTCAAGTGGCCCGAGCGCCTGGAGGTGGCTGACGCGCTTCCTCTCACGCCGACCGGTAAAGTCCAGCGTGCCCTGTTGCGGGAGCGCCTTCGTCAACAGCTCGATGTCCAATGGAGGGTCGACCCATGATGAGCCGTCGCGACCACCCCGCCGCCCTCTGGACGCGCCGCCAGGCACTGGCCGGCCTCGGGAGCGGAGTCGCCCTCGCCTCCCTGCCCCGCGTGCTCTCGGCTCAGGCTCGGCTGGCCGGCGCGGAGGTGAAGCTGGGCGCCGCCTTCCCTCTCACCGGCATCTGGTCCGAGTGGGGCAAGAAGGACAAGGTCGCCCTCGACATGGCCGTCGAGGAGATCAACGCCGCTGGCGGCGTGGGGGGGGTCCCCGTGCGCTACGCCATCTACGACACGGCGAGCAAGCCGCCCGACGCGGCCGCCCTGGTGCGACGCCTGGCCAGCGACGACAAGGTCCTCGCCATCCTCGGGCCGTTCTCGAGCTCGGAGTGTGAGGTCGCCTTCCCCGTCGGCGTCCAGCTCAAGATCCCCATGATCGCCCAGGCCTCCTCCAAGCCCGGCATCGGCGCCGCGAACCGCCCCTGGGCGTTTCGGATGAACGTCGACGAGGGGCGCATGGCCCAGCCGGCCGTGAAGTTCTGGGTCAAGCACTACTCCGTGAAGACCGCCGCCGTCGTCCACGACGTCAAGGACGCTGTCGGGCAGATCCTGGGCTCGCGCGTGCTCCCGGCGGTGGCCAAGCAGAACGGCGTCGCCCTGGTCAACGAGGGCGATTTCGTCACCTTCCAGACCAAGGACATCGACTTCAGCCCCCAGGTCACGAAGCTCCGGGGCCTCCGGTTCGACGGGCTGATCTTCGGTGGGGCGTTCCCGGACGCCATCAACTTCGTGAAGGAGGCGCGGCGGCAGGGCTTGCGCCAGCCCATCGTGGGCGGCAACCCCCTGATGCACGAGAACTTCGCCCGCAACACCGGCGAGGCGGGCGAGGGCGTGGTGGCCCCCACCCCGTGGAACCCGTCGCTCCCCGACGAGCGCGTCCAGGCCTTCGTCCGGAAGTTCGCCGAGCGGGCGCAGGCGGCGGGACTCCCGCCGACGCCCGAGATGGTGAACGTGAACGTCTACGAGACCGTGTCTCTCCTCAAGGACATCGTCGAGCGGAAGGGGGCGACGAACCGGCCGGAGGACCTCGCCCGGGATCGCGAGCGGATCATGCAGGGCCTCACGGAGACCGCGTCGTTCCCGGGGCTCGCCGGCAAGTTCGGGTTCAACCAGGAGGGCGACGGCGTCAAGGACGTGTATGTCATGATGGTCAAGAACGGCCGGTGGGCCCAGGTCGACTTCGCGCCCGCCCAGGCCCGATGAGGAGGCCCCGATGGAGATCGTACGCATCCCCGAAGTCCACGAGCTCGAGCCGGAGGACCAGCGGTTCATGGAGGCCACCAAGGCCTGGTTCAAGATCGACTTCGTCCCGAAGATGAGCCGCGTGCTCCGGACCATCCCCGAGTTCGGGCGCCCCTACAACCGGGCCGGACGGCGCGCCATGCAGGACGGGGCGCTCACCCGGGGCCAGAAGGAGCTGATCGCGGCGACGGTGAGCGCCATCAACGTGTGCGAATACTGAACGGTCGCCCACAGCGCAGCCGGGAAGCTGCAAGGCTTCGGTGACGACCTGATCTGGTACGAGCTCGCGTACGTGGCCGGGGTGACCCACGGGCTCAACTCGGTCGCCGACGGCCTCCGCCTCCCGCTCGACTTCTCGCCATCCTCCCGCGTCCCGCTCGGGCCGCTGGCCGACCCGGACAGCGCCTCGCCCGAGGTCGAGGCGACCTTCCACGACATCAAGACCTTCTACGCAATGGACCGGCCGCCGGCCGTGTTTCGGTGGCTGGCCCGGGATCCCGGCTTCCTCAAGGACTACTGGGGGGCCACGCGGGAGGCCTTCGTGGACCGGAAGCTCGATCGGCTGACCAAGGAGATCCTGGCGCTGGCCGCCTCGCTCACCGCCAAGTCGGACTACGGCGTCGATCTCCACCTCCGCGAGGTCCGGCGGCTGGGACTCTCGGAGCAGGGCCTCACCGAGGCGGTCGAGACCGTCCAGCTGTTCAACACGGTGACCAAGATCGCCGACGCCCTCCAGCTCCAGCCCGACTTCGACCCGCAGCCGTCTCCGGCGGCCGGGCCCGGCGGCGCGTGACGACGACCGGGCGCGCGGTCGGGCAGCCCCTGAAGCGCGTGGAGGACGCGCGCCTCCTGGCGGGCAAGGGCACCTTCATCGATGACCTTCCGTTCCACAACCTCCACCACGCCGCGATCCTGCGCTCGCCCCACGCCCACGCCCGCATCGGCGCCATCGACGGTTCGGCGGCGCTGAAGGCGCCGGGCGTGGTCGGGATCGTGACCGGCGAGGATGCCGAGCGCCTGACCCGCCCGTTCTCGGTCGGAGTGACGACGCCGGCCCGCTACTACTGCCTGGCCGTCGGCAAGGCGCGCTTCGTCGGCGAGCCGGTGGCGGTCGTCGTGGCCCGGAGTCGCTACCTCGCCGAGGATGCCCTCGACCTGATCCGGGTGGAGTACGAGCCGCTCCCCGCCGTGGTCGACCCCGAGCAGGCCCTCGCGCCCGAAGCGCCCGTCCTCCACGACGCCGTCGGCACGAATCTCGCGTGCCACCGCCACCTGGTCTACGGCGACCCGGAGCGCGCCTTCCGGGAGGCGGACGTGGTGATCAGCGAGCGCTTCCGCTTCCCCAAGTTCTCCTCGACGCCGATCGAGACCTACGGGATCGTGGCGAGCTTCGACCCGGGGAGCGGCGTCCTGACCGTCTGGTCGAACTTCATGGGCCCGTTCATCATGCATCCCCTGGTGGCGCGAGCCCTCGGCGTCCCCGAGAACCGGCTCCGGTTCATCGTCCCGCCCGACATCGGGGGGAGCTTCGGCATCAAGACCAGCATGTATCCCTACCTCGCCCTCCTGGGCCTCACGGCCATGCGGACGGGGGTGGCCGTCAAGTGGATCGAGGACCGGCGTGAGCACCTCCTCGCGGCCTCCAGCGGCACCGACCGCGTCGCCTATCGCGACCTGGCGGCGAAGAAGGACGGCACCGTGCTGGCCATGCGGAACCGCTGGTTCGACAACGTCGGGGGGTACATCCGGAGCCCCGAGCCCGGCTGCAGCTTCCGGCCCATCGGGAACTGGGTCGGGCCCTACCGGTTCCAGCACCTCGAGGTCGACGCCTCGGTGGTGATGACCAACAAGTGCCCGACCGGCCCGAACCGCGGCTACGCCTGCGGCCACCTCTACTTCGAGACCGAGCGCATGATGGATCTCCTGGCCGAGCGCCTCGGCCTCGACCCGGCGGAGGTGCGCCGCCGGAACTTCATCCAGCCCGGGGAGTTCCCGTACCGCACGCCCACCGGCGGCCTCTACGACTCCGGCGACTATCCGGCCGCCTTCGCGAAGGCGCTCGAGCTCGCGCGCTACACCGAGCTGCGGCGCGAGCAGGCCCGGGCCCGCGCGGAGGGGCGCCTGTTCGGCATCGGCCTGGCGGTGTGCGTGGACCCCTCGGTCTCGAACATGGGCTACGTGACGATCGCCCTCGACCCGCAGTTCCGGGCCAAGCCCGAGTACCTCCCGAAGTCCGGCGCCATCGAATCGGCCACCTGCAAGATCGACCCGCTGGGGAAGGTCCTCGTGATCATGAACAGCACGCCCCAGGGCCAGGGCCACCAGACGATCGTCGGCCAGATCGTCGCCGACGAGCTGGGGATCGCACCCGACGAGGTGCAGGTGGTCGACGAGATGGATACCTTCACCCGCGTCTGGGGAATCTCGTCGGGGACGTACTCGAGCCGCTTCGGCTCCGTGGGGACGAGCGCCGCCGCCCTCGCCGCCCGGAAGCTCAAGGCGAAGCTCGTCCAGTACGGCGCCCACCTCATGAGCCTGCCGGCCGACGGCCTGGAGGTGCGCGACGGGATGGTGACGCCGAAGACGGGCACGGGCCCGTCGTACTCGCTGAAGGACATGGCCGGACGGGCCCACTGGCACACCGAGTCGCTCCCCGACGGCATGGAAGCCGGGCTCCAGGCCACCGCCGTCTTCAGCTTCCCCCAGGCCGACGCCCCCGACCTCCAGGACCGCGTCAACTCGTCGAACACCTACGGCTTCATCGCCGAGGTCATGGCCGTCGAGGTGGACCCGGAGACGGGCGCCGTGAAGATCCTCCGCTACGTGACCGTCCACGACGCCGGGACGATCATCAACCCGATGATCGCCGAAGGCCAGATCTACGGCGGCGCGCTCCACGGGCTCGGCGGCGCGCTCTACGAGGAGCTCGCCTACGACCAGGACGGCCAGCTCCTGACGGGGACGTTCATGGATTACCTGGTCCCCACCGCCAGCGAAGCGCCGACGCTCGACATCGCCCATGTGGTCTCGCCGTCCCCGTTCACCACGCTCGGCGCCAAGGGCCTCGGGGAAGCCAGCTCGATGACCGCCCCGGCGGTGGTGGCCAACGCGGTGAGCGACGCCCTGGCGCCGCGGGGCCTTCGGATCCGCGAGCTGCCGGTCACTCCGACGCGTCTCTGGGAGCTGCTCGAGACCGCGCCGGGAGGCCGTGCCGGTGGCGCGGCGGCCCGGACATGAAACCGCCCCCGTTCGAATACCACGCGCCGCGCTCGCTCGAGGAGGCGCTCACGCTGCTCCAGGGCTACGGGGAGGAGGCCAAGCTCCTGGCCGGCGGGCAGAGCCTGGTGCCGCTCCTGAACTTCCGGCTGGCGCGTCCGGCCGCCCTCGTGGACCTCAACCGGATCCCCTCTCTCGCCGGGATCCGCGAGGAGGACGGCCGCCTCCGGATCGGGGCGATGACCCGCCAGCGCACCCTCGAGTTCGCGCCGCTCGTCCGGGATCGCCTGCCGCTCCTCCAGGAGGCGACGACCCTGGTCGGCCATCTGCCGATCCGCACCCGCGGCACCATCGGCGGGAGCCTGGCCCATGCGGATCCCGCCGCCGAGTATCCGGCGGTGGTGGCGGTGCTGGATGGCGAGCTCGTCGTGCGCGGCCCGGCGGGTGAGCGGATCCTTCGTCCCGCCGAGTTCTTCGTGAGCTATCTCACGACCGCGCTCCGGCCGGACGAGGTGCTGGTCGAGGTCCGGCTCCCGATGGCCCCGGCGGGGAGCGGGTCCGCCTTCGAGGAGTTCAGCCGCCGCGCCGGAGACTTCGCCATCGTCGCCATCGCCGCCCTGGTCCAGGCCGACGGCGACCGCTGCCACCTGGCGCGACTCGCGGCGGCCGGGGCCGGCCCCACCCCGATCCGGCTGCAGGCGGCCGAGGAGATCCTCGAGCGTGACGGGCTCTCGGACCGGACCCTCCAGGCGGCGGCCGAGCGGGCCGCCGAGCTGGTCGAGCCGGAGAGCGACATCCACGCCTCGGCGGCGTACCGCCGCCAGCTCACGCGCGTCCTGACGCGGCGGGCGCTGCTCCGTGCGCGCGCGCGCAGCCAGGGCAACCCGACATGAGTGAGCCCGGGCCGGACCCGATCACGCTGCCATTCCAAAGGTCCCGACATGAGTGAGCCGCAGCGGATCGCGCTGACGGTGAACGGCGCGGCCCGGGCCGGGCACGCCGAGCCGCGGAAGCTGCTCGTGGACTTTCTCCGGGAGGACCTGGGCCTCACCGGCACCCACGTGGGCTGCGAGCACGGCATCTGCGGGGCCTGCACGATCCTCGTGAACGGCGAGGCGACGCGCGCCTGCCTGATGCTGGCCGTCCAGGCCGACGGCGCCGAGCTCCTGACCGTCGAAGGGCTCGCCACGGACGGCCGGCTCCATCCGCTCCAGGAGGCCTTCCGGGAGCACCACGGGGTCCAGTGCGGGTTCTGTACGCCCGGCATGCTCCTCACGGCCTATGATCTGCTGCGCGTCAACCCGTCCCCGACCGAGCAGGACGTGCGAGCCGGGCTCTCGGCCGTGCTCTGCCGGTGCACGGGCTACCAGGGCATCGTCGAGGCCGTCGCGGCCGCGGCCGAGCGGATCCGCGGCGCGCGCGGGACGCCCGCGTGAAGCTCGAAGGCCACTACGACCTGCCGGCGGGCCGCGACCGGGTGTGGCAGGCCCTCCTCGATCCCGCCCAGCTCATCAAGGCGATCCCGGGCTGTGAGCGGCTCGCGCCGGCCGGGCCGGAGGAGTACAAGGCCACCCTCAAGGTGGGCGTCGCCGCCGTGAAGGGAACCTTCGAGGGGAAGGTCCGGCTGTCGGACCTCGAGCCGCCGCACCGGTACCGGATGGGCGTCGAGGGAATCGGCGGACCGGGGTTCGTCCGCGGGTCAGCCGTGATGGAGCTGTCAGAGGTGGAGGGCGGCACGCGGGTCACCTACTCGGCCGACGTCCAGGTCGGTGGCCTCATCGCCAGCGTGGGGCAGCGGATGCTCGGCGGAGTGGCGAAGATGATGCTGGACCAGTTCTTCACCCGCATGACGGAGCAGCTTCGAGAGGGGACGTGACGTCCGCCGCCAGCCGCTACCTCGAGCCGGAGATCGAGACGGCCCCGCGGGAGACGCTGACGCGGCTCCAGACCGACCGGCTCCGGGTCCAGATCGAGCACGCCTCCCGGCAGAGCCCCTTCTATCGGCGCAAATTCGAGGCGGCCGGCGTCAAGCCCGAGCACATCCGGACGCTCCAGGACCTCGGCCGCCTGCCTTTCACCACCAAAGACGAGCTGAAGCAGAGCCAGGCCGATCACCCGCCGTGGGGCGACTTCCTGGCCGTTCCCCTGGACGAGTGCCTCCGCGTCCACATGACCTCCGCGACCACCGGGCGACCGCTGGCGGTTCTCGATACCCGTGATGACTGGCACGGCTTCTACCATTCCTACGCCCGATCGCTCCACGCCTTCGGGGTCCGCCGGGCGGACATGGTGATGGCGGCCTTCTCCTACGGGCCGTGGATCGGCTACTGGTCGGGCTTCTACGCGGCGCAAGACCTCGGCGCGCTGGTCTTCCCCGCCGGGGGCCTCTCCACCGACCAGCGCATCGACGCGCTGTCGACCTACCCGATCACCGTGCTCGGCTGCACGCCGTCCTACGCCCTCTTCCTGGCCGAGCAGGCGGCCCGGAAGGAGATCGATCTGGCCAAGGCCACGCGGATCCGGATCACGTGGCACACGGGAGAGCCGGGCGCCTCCATCCCTGCGACCAAGGCCAAGATCGAGGCCGCGTTCGGCGCCCGCGCCTTCGACTTGCCGGGCCTCACCGAGATCGCCGCCTGGGGCTTCGAGTGCGACGCGGGGGCCGGGCTCACCCACGTCCACGAGGACTACTGCTACCCCGAGGTCCTCGACGAGCACGACCGCCCCGTGAAGCCCGGTGAGAAGGGGGAGCTGGTCTTCACCAGCCTCTACCGGAAAGCGATGCCGCTCGTCCGGTACCGGACCCGCGACATCGTCCAGCTCGCCGATCGCCCCTGTCCCTGCGGCCGGACGCTGGTGGCCTTCGAGGGCGGCGTGCTGGCCCGGGTCGACGACATGAAGAAGGTCCGCGGGATCGTCGTCTATCCGCGGCGCGTGGAAGAGATCGTCCGCGGCCACGCCGGGGTCGACGAGTTCCAGATCGTCTTCCGCCGCGTGGAGGGACTCGACGACATCCTCGTCCGCATCGACCCGGCCCCGGCGCTCTCGGCCGATGAGCGCGCGCGGATGCACGCGGCCCTGGCCGAGGCGTTGCGCATCGGCCTGGGAATCCGCGTGAGCCTGGAGCTGACGGAGTGCGGCGGCTTGCCCCGCTGGGACCACAAGGCCCGGCGCGTCAGGGACGAGCGCACCGAGGTGCCCTTTTAGGCATTCCGGGGGGGGCCGAGCCCTCTCCGAGAGCAGGCACGAGAGGCGGGCCTCATGAAGGCGGCCTACTTCAGCGAGCACGGCGGGCCCGAGAAGCTCGTCTACGGCGGCTACAAGGACCCGGTCGCGGGGCCAGGAGAGGCCCTGGTGCGGGTGCACGCCTGCGCGCTGAACCACGTGGACCTGCTCCTCCTCGATGGCCGCTTCCCGCCGCCGGGCGGGCTCCCCCACGTGAACGGCTGCGAGGTCGCGGGCAGCCTCGCCGTGGCGGGGCCCGACGTGTCGGGCGTCACCGTCGGGCAGCGGGTGCTGATCTTCCCCGGGTTCTCCTGCGGCCACTGCGAGTACTGCCTCCGCGGCCAGCGCACGGTCTGCCTCCGCTATGGCTACCTCGGGGCCCACCGGGACGGCGGCTACGCCGAGCTGGTCAAGGTGCCCGCCGAGAACCTCCTCCCGCTTCCCGAGGCGATCAGTTTCGAAGCCGGGGCCGCCATCCCGCTCGCCATGCTCACCGCTTGGCACGCGCTGGTGGCCCAGGCCGACCTCCGCCCGGGCCAGACCGTCCTCGTCCAGGCCGCCGGGAGCGGCGTGGGCAGCGCCGCCATCCAGATCGCCCGGCTGCTCGGCGCCCGCGTCATCACGACCGTCGGCTCGGACGACAAGGTCGACTTCGCCCGCGCGCTCGGCGCCGAGGCGGTGGTCAACTACCGGAGGCAGGATTTCGTCGACGCGGTGAAGCGGTGGACCGACCGCCGGGGTGTCGACGTGGTGATCGAGCACATCGGCGCCGACACCTTCGAGCGGAGCATCTACTGCCTGACCCGCCTGGGGATCCTGGTCAGCATCGGCTCCCACGCCGACCACTGGGCCCGGATGGATCTCCGCCACGTCTACTCGAAGAACCTCCGCATCCTCGGCACCAACCTGGGCTCGATCCTCGAGCTCCGCGCGCTCCTGGGGTTCGTCGAGACCGGCGCCCTCCGCCCGGTGGTGGACCGCGTGTTCCCCCTCCGGGACGCCCGGGCGGCGGTCCAGCACCTCTGGGATCGCCGGAACCGCGGGAAGGTGATCCTCCTCCCCGACGCGTAGGTCATTTCGGGGGGTCTCGGAAGACCCCCCCGATGCCCCCCCGTCGTGGCGGCGGCGAAGCCGCCGCTCGGAGCACTCCTCGATGCACCACGCGCTCGGTGGTCGGCGCTGAGACCGGAAAGCTTGACCGGCGAAGGCCGATGATGCTACTACTCTAGGCGTTCCCGTTGGTCGCCGTTCATCTTCGGGATGCCTCATGCCGGCTGCCGTCTACGGTCGAACCTTCGCCCGCTCCCGGAGCGACCCTCGTCGTCGAGGGTCGCTGCGGTCGCTCCGTCTCGCCGGGTTCGCCGTCCTCGTCATCGGCGTCTTCTTCGTCGTCAACTGGGCCTACCACGTCGTCCGCAAGCCGACGGAGCTCCTGGCCCCGGTGAGCCCGGCCTTCGCCAAGAGTCCCCGCTCGACCTGGCTGGCCTACGGTCATCTCTTCCGCGAGCATTCTACGAAGGTCATCTCGCCGGAGCTCCTGGCGGCCCTCGCTCAGGTGGAAGCGAAAGGCAACCCCATCGCCGGCACCTACTGGCGCTGGCAGTGGACGCTGAACCCGTTCGAGATTTACCGTCCCGCCTCCAGCGCCGTCGGCTTGTTCCAGATCACGGACGCCACGTTCAGAGGGGCCAGACGGCTCTGCATTCATGAGCACACGGTGGCCAGGGAGGGTCCGTGGTACGAGCCGCGGTCCTGCTGGTTCAACAGTCTCTACAGCCGGGTCGTACCGAGCCACGCCGTCGAGCTGACCGCCGGGTACCTGGACCAGGCCGTCGCCGACACGTTGGGGCCGCGCCACCTCGCCCGGGCGACCCGCCAGCAGACGCAGGACCTCGCCGCCGTGATCCACCTCTGCGGGCCGAGGCGGGGGCTGGCGTTCGTGAGGCGGGGCTTCAGCCTGGTGCCGGGCGAACGCTGTGGGGATCACAGCCTGCGCGGTTACGTCGATCGCGTGAATGCCATGACCCGACAGTTCGCGCGCATCATGACCGACTAGGTCATTTCGGGGGGGTCTCGGAAGACCCCCCCGATGCCCCCCGTCGACACTCCCGGAGTAACCGCGCGCCAACGCCCCGCCTAGCTGCCGCGGGTCGGTGTTCCACTCCGAGCGCGGGCTTGCCCGCGCAACCCTCCCGGGGGAGGGTCTGGGAGGTGGCCGCGGAGGCCCCCTCCCATGATCTAGCGGATGATGCCGAGCCGCTCATAGATCGGTCGCACCAGCGCCCGGAGCCGGGACAGCTGGGTGGCGAACACCAGGGACCCCAGGACGGAGACGAGACCGCCCAGCCCGATGGTGCCCGGCGCGCCGATCAGGCTCGCCAGGGTCCCCGCCAGCAGGCTCCCGAGCGGCATCGCGCCGAGAAACGCCATCGAATACAGGCTCATGACCCGGCCACGCTTGTCCTCGTCGACGATCGTCTGGAGAATCGTGTTGCTGGCCGCCATGTGGACCATCATGCCGAACCCCGTGACGACCAGCGTGAGCACCGAGAGCCAGACTGTCCGGGACAGGGAAAAGGCGACGAGTCCGAGGCCGAAGAGGCTGGACGCGACGACGATCAGCCGGCCGAGTCCGAGCACCGTGCGTCGCGAAGCGAGGTAAAGCCCGCCGGCCAGGGCCCCGAGGCCGGTGGCGGCCATGAGGATCCCCAGGGTGTGAGGCCCTCCGTGCAGCACCTCGCCGGCGATCACCGGCATGAGGACCGTGTACGGCATTCCCATCAGGCTCACCAGCGCGACCAGGATCAGGACGGCCCGGATCGGGGCGAACCCGAGGGCGTAGGCGAACCCTTCCACGAGCTGCCCCATGACGGCCGGCCGGCTCAGCCCGTACGGTCTAGGTGAGACCTGTATGGCGAACAATGCCGCCAGCACCGCCACGTAGCTGATCCCGTTCAAGAGGAAGCAGATGCCCTCGCCCACCAGGGCGATGATGACCCCGGCCAGGGCCGGCCCGATCAGCCGCGCTCCGTTGAACATCGACGAGTTGAGCGCGATGGCGTTCGCCAGATCCTCCTTCCGTTCCACCAGCTCGGCCAGGAACGCCTGGCGGGTGGGGATGTCGAACCCGTTGACGACGCCGATGACGGCGCTGAGCACCAGGATCGTCGGGACGTCGATGAGGTCCCGGAGCACGAGAAAGGCCAGCACGAACGCCTGGAGCATGGCCACGGTCTGCGTCACCAGCAAGATGCGATGGCGACTCTGCCGATCCGCGAGCACCCCGCCGAAGGGGGCGATGACGAAGCCCGGAAGCTGGCCCAGGAAGCCGACCAGGCCCAGGACGAACGCGGAGGACGTGAGGCGGTAGACGAGCCAGCTCATGGCGACCTGCTGGATCCAGGTGCCGGTGAGCGAGATACACTGGCCAAGGAAGAAGAGTCGGAAGCTCCGGGAGCCGAGCGCTCGCCAATCTCGCTTCATAGGGCCACTCGCCAGATCATGGTACAGCGACCCGGCATCCGGTGGAGCAGGCGCGCTGGACAGGCCGGCGCGTGAGTTATACTGAGGGCCCCTGCCAGTGAAGCGCGCGGGCCGAGTTATCGACCGGTCCCGGCCGGGACGGGACGGTGACATCGCTCCGAGGCGCGCGTCGCCGGCGTCTCGTGAGGCCTTTGCGTACGTCCAAGGAGGTACAGGCGATGACGGTGAGGAGGCAGTTCGTGATGGCGGCGGCCCTGGCAGTCGCGGTGGCGACGGGGGTGCTCGGCGACGATCCCGCGGCTCAGACCCGCACCAGGATCAAGTACGCCCTCGGCGATGTCATCTCGATCGATGAGCTCCCGCTCCTCATCGCGGTCGAGCGAGCGAAGATGCGCGGGGTCGACGTCGAGATCACGGCCTTCAAGAGCGAGGAGATCGCGACCCAGGCGGTGGTCAACGGACAGGCCGACGTGGGTCAGGGCACTCCGTACGCGGTCGTCGAGAAAGTGTCGGTGCCCATCCGGTTCTTCTACCAGCTGAGCGCGCTACAGTTCTACCCGATCGTGAGCAAGGAACACTACAAGAACTGGAAGGACCTCGACGGCCAGGAGATCGTGGTCCACGCCCGCGGCTCCGGCACCGAGGCCATCATGAACCTGGCCGCCAAGGAGCACGGGATCAAGTACAAGAACGTGAGCTATGTACCGGGCTCCCAGGTCCGCGCTCTCGGGCTCCTGAAGGGGACTATCAAGGCCACCATCCTCGACGCCCCCAACAAGAACCACGTCATGAAGGAAGCCGCCGACCGGTTCGTCATCCTGCCGCTCGGGGAGCTGAAAGCCAGCGACGAGGCGCTCTTCGCCACGACCGCGTTCCTGGAAAAGAACGCGGCTGCCGTCGCCGTGTTCGTCGAGGAGCTGATCAGGGTCTCGCGCGCCATCAATGCCAACCCGGGCTTCGTGCTCGAGGAGCGCAAGAAGCTCGGCCTGCTCAAGGATCTCCCGGCCAAGATGGAGGAGGAGATCCTTCCCTTCTTCCAGGAAGCGGTCCAGACCGGCATCTTCCCGAGCGACGGAGGGGGTGAGCGGGCGGCCCGGAACGACCTCGAGTTCTACCGCCTCGCCGGCCAGATCAAGGCCGAGAGTCCGAAGGTCGACGACTTCTGGAGATTCGAGGCGCTCAAGGTCGCTCTGGCGCGGGTCGGCCGCTAGGGTCATTTCGGGGGGGTCTCGGAAGACCCCCCGAGGCCCCCCTCGGTTGCGGCGGCAGAGCCGCCGCTCGGAGCGGACCACCACATGCGCGGCGGTTCGAGCTTCACGTTGCGGGCGGCGAACCCGACAGGCTGCGGAGCCAGCGGGGTCGGCTGGCCGCTCGTCTCGTTCGCGCTGTTCTTCGGCGGGTGGGAGCTCCTCGGCCGTTGGCCGCTGAGTCCCGCCTTTCCCCCCTTCAGCGCGACGGCGCTCGCGCTCGGCCGGATGGCGGCCGACGGCTCACTGGTCCGGGCCTACGCCTCGACGCTTCAGCCGCTCCTGATCGGGATCGTGCTCTGCGGCGCGGCCGGCATCGGGTTCGGGGTCGCCATGGGCCTGTCCCGGACGATCGAGTGGGCCACCCTCCCGCTGGTGGTGATCCTCCAGGCCGCGCCCATGGCGGCCATCATCCCGCTCATCACGTACTTCTACGGCATCGGGCTCACCGCCAAAGTCCTGGCGGTCGTCGTTCTGGCCGCGCCGGTGATCGTCATGAACTCCTACAAGGGAATCCGCAATGCCAGTCCCTCGCTGGTCGAGATGTGCCGGTCGTTCCTCGGCACCCGGCGGCAGCAGGTGGTGAAGGTGATCCTGCCCCACGCCGGCGCCCTCATCTTCGCCGGCCTCCGGCTCGGTCTGGCCATGGGATTCGTCGGCGTGGTCATCGCCGAGCTCCTCATCACCCCGACCGGCGTCGGCGACCTCATCACCTACCACGGGTCGGTGGCCGACTACGCGGAGATGTACGCGGCCATCGCCTCCATCGTCGCGCTCGCCGCGCTGGCGCTTCATGGGCTCGAGCGCCTGGAACGACGGCTCTTTCCCCCCGAGATGCGAGGCGCCTGAACGTGGCCGGTGAGCCGATCGTCGAGGTGCGGGAGGTCGGCAAGATCTACGCCGCCGGAGTGGAGGCGCTCCGCGACGTGAACCTGGCCGCCCCTGCCGGCCGGCTCACGACGTTCCTCGGTCCCAGTGGCTGCGGGAAGACGACGCTCCTCAAGATCGTCGGCGGCCTGGTCCCTCCGAGCCGCGGCGAGGTGCGGGTCAAGGGAATGCCGGTGACCGGGCCCGGTCCCGAACGCGCGTTCGTCTTCCAGGATTTCGCCCTCCTCCCCTGGGCCAGCGTGCTGCGGAACGTCGCCTTCGGCCTCGAGCTGCGCGGCGTGCCGCGCGCCGAACGCGACGAGATCGCCCGCCGCCAGATCGCCGACGTCGGACTGGCCGGCTTCGAGGCGAGCTACCCTCACCAGCTCTCGGGCGGCATGCGCCAGCGGGTCGGGTTGGCTCGCGCCCTCGCCGTGGATGCCGACATCATCCTGATGGATGAGCCCTTCTCGTCGGTCGACGAGCAGACCCGGCGCCAGTTCCAGGAGGATCTTCTCGACCTGCTCCGCCGGCGGCAGAAGACCGTCCTCTTCGTCACCCACTCGATCGAGGAGGCGGTGTACCTCTCGGACCAGATCGTCCTGCTCTCGCCGCGCCCGGGGACCGTCTCCCGGGTCATCCAGCCGGCCATCGACCGCGGCCGGCGGAGCCCTGAGGAAATCCGGCGGGACAAGAACTATCTCGACGGCGTCGAGGAGATCTGGCAGGTGCTGAAGCGCTACGTGGGAACGCACAGGCCCTGAGCTCGGGTCGGAGGGGGTGTCGGATCGTTGCGGCGGCAAAAGCCGTCGCTCGAAGCGGCGCATGCGATCGTCGGCAGACATGAGCGAGCGTGAGCGGAGGTTCCATGGAGATCGGCATCCGGCGGGCTCCCCTGGCGGGCTCGCTGGCGCTCTGGGCGCTGGCCTGGGAGGCGGTCGGGCGGATGGGGGTGTCCTCGATCCTTCCACCTCTGTCCCGAGTAGCCGCCGCCGGGCTGGCCATCGTGCCCACCGAGAAGTTCGCGACGGCGACGCTCATCTCGCTCAGGTCGTTCGCCCTCGGCATGGCGCTCGCCATCCTGGTCGGCGTCCCGACCGGGGTCTTGATGGCGCGGCTCACCCGCCTCGGCCGCCTCCTCGGGATCTGGGTCAACGTCTTCGTCAGCGCCCCCGTCTCCGCGCTCGTCCCGATGCTCATGGCCGTCGTCGGCATCGGCGAGACGACGGTCGTGGTTACCGTGTTCCTGTTCGCGGTGTTCGTCATCGTGCTGGACACGGAAGTCGGAGTCCGGCGGGCCGACCGCTCGCTGGTCGAGATGGCCCGCTCGTTCGGAGCCCGCCGCCATCAGCTCTACACCAAGGTGCTGCTCCTCAGCGCGCTGCCCGAGATCCTGGCCGGTCTCCGCCTCGGCACCATTCGAGGCGTCAAGGGCGTGGTCATCGGCCAGCTCCTCGTCGCGATCCTGGGGGTCGGCGAGCTCTTCGAGCTCTACTCCAAGAATTTCCTCATGGAAGAGTTCTGGGCCCTCGTCATTCTCGTGTTCGGGTTCGCGTTCGCCGTTTCCGAATCCATCGCCGTCCTCGAGCGCCGCGTCGACTACTATGCCAGCCGCCGCTGAGCTCACCCGGAGGGGCCTCGCCTCCCAAACCGTCCCGCTCACGGTGGTCCACTCCGAGCGCGGGCGAAGCCCGCGCAACTTTTCCTGGGGGAGGTCTCGGAGGGGGCCGTTGAGGCCCCCCCACGGCCATCCCTGCCCGGCGGACAGCCACGACGCGGCGTAGGCGCCGATCGCCATGAAACCACCCTGCCCCAGCGAGAGCTGTCCGGCCGAGAGCGGAAAGTAGAGCGACAGGGCGAGGATCATGTTGATCCCCAGCTGGATCAGCACCTCCTCGAGGTAGGGCCCGATCATCATCCGTCGCAGTCAGTCGCGCCGCTGAAGGCGCAGGCCCAGGAGTCCCTCGGGCCGCCCCACGAGGATCAGCGTGACGGCGCCGAATGCGAAGGCATCCCGGTAGGAGGAGGCCAGGTACGCGACCCCGAGGACAGCGGCTGGGGCTCGCCGGACGACGCGCTCGTCGTGATATCGGGCCACGTGGGGCGCGATGCCGTCGCGACGACGGCCTGGCGCCACCCGGGCCGCAGTGAATCCAGAGGGGTCGTCGTCCCCGGGACCGGGGTGGCTCT
>DASYQW010000051.1 GCA_036005065.1 Candidatus Methylomirabilota bacterium
CGCGACCTTCGCAGTGCTGGTCGTCTACCTCGTGGGGCGGTCGCGGCTCGCCCGTCCGTGGCGCCTCGGCATTCAAGGGCTCGCCCTCCTCACCATGATGGCGGTCGGGCTGGCCCGCATCCTCCTCGGCGCCCACTGGCCGGCCGACGTGGTGACGGGCTTCGCGCTCGGATCCGCGGTCGCGGCCGGAGCGGCATGGTGGCACCTCACCCACCCGTCACCGGCCCTCGTCCATGACGGGGCTGGCCCTGGACTCGCGGGTGAGCGCCGGTCGGGCAGCCGCATCGGGGGCGTCTTCCGAGACCCCCCGAAATGACCTAGCCGCCAGAGCCGTTAACGGAAGAAGGACGCGATGCGGAGGAAGATTTCGTAGACGAGCCGCACGTCGCCGAGGCAGTACGCCTCGATGTCGTCGACTCGACCCGCCCGCCAGAGTCCGAGCACCTGGGACCCTTCCATGCCGGCCGGCGTCTTCGAGAGCCCGAGCAGCTCCGCCACGATGTCGAGCCGGATCGATTCGGCCCGCTCCCAGTTGGCGAGCACCCGCATCACGTCGAAGTGGCTGTCCAGCGCGAAGGGGCGCAGCGGAAGGCCGGTGGTCGGGGACAGCCCGAGATAGATCGACCGCCGCAGCAGGAACGGAACGTCGAAGGCGAGGCCGTTGTAGGTGATGAAGCACCAGTCACGGCGGGCCCGCACGATCTCCCAGAAGCCCTCGAGGATCACCCGCTCGTCCTCGACGCGCCGCGCCGTGAGGGCCTTCGTCTCGAGGTCGCCCGGTCCGCGGGCATCGTGCCCCATGCCGATGCAGACCACGTGGCCGAACTCCGGTCGGAGCGCCATGTACCGCTCGATCCGTACGCGGAGCGGCGCCAGCGCCTCGGCATCCGCCGCGGCGAGGTAGTCCTCGAGCGTGACCGCCCCCGCCTCCTCCGGGTCCCGCCGGAGCGCGCGATCCCAGACGTACTCCTGGATCTTCCGTGGCTCGCCACGGAGGTCCCGGGGGATGGTCTCGATGTCCAGGACGAAGTTCACCGGGTCCGCTCGGCCTGCGCCACGAAGGCCCGGTTCTTGCCGTCCCGCTTGGCCGAGTACATGGCGTGATCGGCGGCGGCCACGGCCGCCCGCGCGGAGGCCGGCGCCTCGCGGAAAGCGACGCCCCCCACGCTCGCCGTCACCCGGGGCAGGTCGGGGGGAAACGGGGCGGCGGCGATGAGGGCCACCAGCTTGGCGGCGTACCGGTGCACCATCTCCGACGTCGCCTCGGGTAGGACCACCGCAAACTCGTCACCGCCGAGACGCGCCGGAAAGTCGGTGGCGCGGCAGTTCTCCCGAAGGACCTGGCCGACCACCTGCAGGACGTGATCCCCAGCCTGGTGGCCCGCCGTGTCGTTGACGGCCTTGAAGCCGTCGAGGTCGACGAGCAGGAGGCCGAATGGCCGGCCGTATCGCCGGCAGCGGGCGAGCTCCTGCTCGAGGACTTCGTGGAAGTAGCGCGAATTCCAGAGGCGCGTGAGGCGATCCCGGCGGGCCGAGTCGCGCTCACGCACGAGGCTCGCCGCCAGAACGTCTTCCGTTCGGAGCAGCCGCCCGATGGCCGCCCGGAAGGCGCTCACGCCGGCGGCCAGCGTCCCCAGGATGGCGAGTCGCAGTCCGGCGTCCCACCAGGGGACCTCGGGCGGCCACCGGAGGTTCCGCAGCTCCATGGCGCCGGTCCAGCAGAGCGCGGCCAGGGCGACGGTCGCCCAGCGGCCGGTGGCGCCGAAGCGCCAGCTCGCCACCATCACGACCCCCATGTTGGCGAGGGCGAGGGCGACGAGGGCGGCCGTCCGCTCGTCCAGCGCGGCGACGAAGAGAAGGGCGGCCAGGAGCATGGCCAGGCCCAGGCGGAACACGAGCCGCTCGAGATGCCGGGCGATGCTGTCGACCGGCTCCCCGACCCGGGGCTCGCCCTCACGCGCGAGAAGGCGGCGGAAGCGTCCCACCACTCAGACCCGGTACCAGCGCAGCTCGTCGACGACGGCGACCGGACCGCCGAAGGCGGCGCGGGCATCGGCCACGTGGGCGGCGAGCCTCCGGTGGTTGTCGTAGCCGACGTGGGCCAGGAAGAGTCGGCGGGCGGCCGCCTGGCGGGCGATTTGCCCGGCTTCCCGGGCGGTGGAATGCCACTGAGTCGAATCGGGTTGGGCGAACGTCGCTTCGTGGATCAGCACGCTCGCCTCGCGAGCCAGGCTCGCCACCGCGTCGCACGGCCGCGTGTCGGAGGAGTAGACCAGGCTCCGTCCCCCGGCCTCGGCCCGGACGGCCAGATTCGGCATCCGGCCGTGGACGTTCGGCGACGCGCTCACGGCGAGGTCGCCCGTCGTGAATACCGGCACCCCGGGGCGCGGCTCGACACCCAGGATCGACAGCTCGAAGCCCCCGGGCTCGTCGAGGAGCCCGAAGAGCTCGAGCAGCGCGCGGAGGCGGTCCACGTGCTCGACACGGCAGTACACGGGCAGCCGTGCCCGGCGGCCGAGCACGAGCAGGCTCTGGACGAGCGCCGGCAGCCCGTAGACGTGGTCGGGGTGCGTGTGCGTGATCACGACGGCGCCGAGCTCGACAGGATCGACGGCGAGGCGCCGGAGCTTTTGCACGGGGCTGCCGCCGACGTCCACCAGGCAGAAGGTGCGGCCGGCCCGGACCAGGATGGCCGTCGTGTCGCGCTCGGCGGAGGGCACGGCGCCCGAGCTGCCGAGGCAGGCGAAGGCCAAGGAGGGCGCGCGCGGCGCCGCCGGCGGCCCGGACCGGGGACGCCCGAGCGGGCGCGGCCGGGCGTTCCGGACCGACCGGCGCGGGCGCCCTCGGATCCCGCCGCCGCCCGCTCCTCGCCGCATTCCCGCCTCAGCCCAGCTCGGGGCGGGAGCGCCTGCTGCCTGCTGCGTCGCGTCGTCCCCGCACGGGTACGTCCCGCATCGATTTCTTCACAGCAGGCTCTCAGCCGCGCTCGCGCGGGTGACGGCGAAGGAGGAGGGGAACGATCGCCGCCGCGGCCAGGACCGCGATGACGCTCATCAGCTGTGCCACCCGGAGCGAGCCGAACATGAGGCTGTCGGTCCTGAGCCCCTCGATCCAGAACCGTCCGAGCGAGTAGAGGCCGAGATAGCCGAAGAAGAGCGCGCCCGGCGCGCGCTCGAAGCGCCGCCGCAGGGCGAGGACGAGCACGAGAAAGACCCCCAGGTTCCACAGCGACTCGTAGAGGAACGTCGGGTGGAAGTACTCGGCATCCACGAACTCGGGCGGGCGGTGCGACTCGGAAATGTAGAGCTTCCAGGGCAGGCCGGTCGGGCGGCCGAAGGCCTCCTCGTTGAAGAAGTTCCCCCAGCGACCGATGGCCTGACCGAGCGCCAGGTACGGCGCCACGATGTCGAGGTAGCGGAGAAGAGGCAGGCCGCGGGACCAGACGTAGCCGCCTCCGGCCAGGAGACCGCCGATCATGCCGCCGTGGATGGCGAGGCCGCCCTCCCAGACCGCGAAGATGCGCCACCAGGGCTGCGTCTGATAGTAGTCGAGATTGAAGAGGACGTAGTAGAAGCGGGCGCCGATCAGGCCGCCGACCAGCGCGAACTCGGCGGCCTTGAGGAGCTCGTCCGCCTGTTCGCCTCGCCGGGTCGCCTCCCGCGAGGCGAGCCAGAGACCGAGGGCCATCGCGGAGGCGATGAGCACGCCATACCAGCGGATCGTGAGGGCGAGCGAGCCGACCAGCGGGAGATCGGCCGGCAACCGGAGGGAAAGGGCGATCGGGCCCGGCGAACGGAACACCAAGGACTAGGGCGCCTCCGAGCCACGCGAGTACGCGCGCCCGAAGGGCGCGGGTGAGACGACATGAAGCGAAGTCAGTTGGCCCTGCACCATCAGCCGCAGATGACCTCCGGGGTCGGGGTCTGGCTCGTTATACCGGAGGGGGATTCGTACTGTCAAACGAAAAGCCCTCGCGGAGTGCGCTCGGCGCGCGCAGAACCACGCGGGAAGTCCTGAAAATGTTTGACACCGGCGCGCGCGTGTGCGTATCATGAAGCTGCGCATTTCACGCCTCTCCGTTCGTTCGTACTCAGGCCGGGTGGAGTGAGTGAGGAGTTGGGCGGCTTCCTGAACTTCGCAAACCTAGGCAGTTTCGGCGAGCTGATCGCCTCCGCTGGGCTGGTCGCGAAATTTGTCCTCCTCGTTCTGTTCCTGCTCTCGGTCGTTTGCTGGGCCATCATCTTCCAGAAGGCGCTGCAGTTCCGTGGCATCACCCGGGAGACCGCCCGGTTCCTCAAGGTGTATCGCGAGTCGCGGCGCTTCTCGGTGGTGGCCGGCGGGGCCAAGCGGCTGCGAGCGAGCCCGCTGGCCCGCGTGTACGGGGCGGCGTACCAGGAGCTCGGCGGGACCGGCAACCCTCTCCCGGACCTCATGGACGGTCCGCCGGAGGAGGGCGAGGACGGCATCGGGCCCGAACGCCTCGAGTCCGTTCAGCGCGCCATGCGGCGCGTCCAGTCGTCCGAGGTCGAACGCATGGAGCGCTACCTGGCCTTTCTCGCCACCACGGCCAGCGCCGGCCCCTTCATCGGTCTCTTCGGCACCGTATGGGGGATCATGACGTCCTTCCACTCGATCGGGACCCAGGGCTCGGCGAGCCTGGCGGTGGTCGCCCCTGGCATCGCCGAGGCGCTGATCGCCACCGCGGCCGGGCTGGCGGCGGCGATCCCGGCGGTCATCGGGTACAACTTCTACGTGGGCAAGGTCCGTCACTGGGCGACCGAGATGGACAACTTTGCGCTGGAGTTCGCCAACCTGATAGAGCGTCGTCTGGTCCGGGTGGTGAAGTCGCTGAAGAATGGCTATTAGGGTCGACGCGGGCGCCGAGGGTTCGGGGCGCGTCCGGGGCACGCTGGCCGAGATCAACGTCATTCCCCTCGTCGATGTCGTCCTGGTATTGCTCCTGATCTTCATGCTGACCGCGCCGATGATGTACCGGGGGATCGACGTGAACCTGCCGAGAACGTCCAGCAAGCCGACCGCCATCGAGGAACGACTGGTCCTCACCATCACCAAGGATCGCTTGCTCTTCATCAACGACCGCGCACTTCCGCTGGCGACGCTCGAGACGCGGCTGCGCGACCTGCTCCGCGACCGGACGGACAAGACCATCTTCATCAAGGCCGACAAGGACATCGCCTATGGGTACGTGGTCGAGACCATGGACCGCGTCCGTCGCGCCGGCGTCGAGCGGGTGGGCATGGTGACCGAGCCGCTTCCGAAGCGGTGAATGGCGCGAGGGCGGACGGACGATGGCCCAGACAGCATACCGGGTTCCCCGCCGCTTCATCGGGCCGCCCGAGGAGCCACCGCCGTACGGGTTCTTCGCGCTGTCCTTCATCGGGCATGCTCTGTTCATCGTCATGGCGGCAGCCCTCTCGGCGTTCGTCAATGCGCAAGCCGACCAGTCCAAGATCTATGTCGTGAACCTGGTGCCGGCGGCCCCACCGCTGGGCAGCCCGGCCCCCCGGGTCGTCGAGCGGCCGCGGGTGCCGGAGCGGGCCCCCCCGAAGCCCGAAAAGGCCGAGGCCCCGCGGCCCCAGCCGAAGGAAACGCCGCCGCCCAAGCCGGAAAAGGCCGAGCTTCCGGCGCCCAAGGAGACGCCGCCGCCCAAGCCGGAGTCGGTCGCGCCCCCGCGGGCCCCGGAGGTCGCCAAGGTGACCCCGCCGCCCCCGTCCGAGCTCGCGCTGCCGCGCAAGGCGGAGAAGGAGACGCCGGCGCTGGACACGCGCCTGCCGCGCGAGCGGTTGCTCGAGCGTCCGCCCGTGCCGCCGCCGCCGGCCACGCCCCCGGCGGAACCTCCGCGCGTGGCGCCGCCCCAGGCACCCGTGGCACCGCCCCCCACGGCCGCGGTGGCTCGACCGGTGGAGCCCATCCGTCTCGGCCGGCCCGACTCGACCGCCCCCGCCACCGGCAGCATCAGCCTGGACGTCAGCGACTTCCCGTTCACGTACTACCTCCGGCAGATCCAGGCGAAGATCAGCGAGCGGTGGACACCGCCCCGCACGGCGGCGATCGGCGGGGAGCGCGCCGTCGTCCTGTTCGAGATCGGGCGGGATGGCCAGATCAAGGAGCCCGCGGTCGAGCGAAGCTCGGGCAACGCCCTCTACGACCAGTCGGCGCTGCGCGCCATCATGGAAGCGAGCCCGTTCCCGCCGCTCCCGCCGGAGTTCAGGGCGCCATCGCTCAAGGTTCACTTCGGGTTCGAGTTCCGACCCGATCAGGGATGATGCCGTGAAACGTGTCGTCGGTGGTCTGGCGGTCCTGGCCATGGCTCTGGGATTCATCGTCCTCCCCCTGCCCCAGCTCACGCCGCCCTCCCATTCGCAGGGGGTCGACGTCTTTCTCAACGTCACCCAGGGCGGAACGAAGAAGCTCGGCATCGCGATTCCGGAATTCGGGCGCGCGCCGAACACGGCGGACGAGGGGAACTTCTCCCGGGCCCTGCCCGAGATCATCGGAAACGACCTCCGCTTCTCGGCCCTCTTCACCGTGGTGGCCAACGAGCCCCCGCTGCCGACCGACAGCGAGGCGCTCCGGAAGAAGCTGGCCGACTTCGCCGCCGCCGGAGCGCACGCGGCGATGCACGGGTTTCAGAGCATCGCGGGGCAGCGGGTCACCGTCGACTTCCGGCTCTACGACCTGACCAACCCGGAGTTCCGCCTCATCGCGCAGAAGAGCTTCTGGGCGGAGCCTCTCAGGGAGCATCGCCGTCTGGCCCACCGGATCTCCGACGAGATCGTGTATCAGTTCACCGGCGAGCGCGGAATCGCCGAGACGAAGATCGCGTACGTGACCCGGTCGGGACAGAACAAAGAACTCGCGATGATGGACTATGACGGGTTCAACCAGGTCGCGCTGACCGATCTCCGAAGCATCACGCTGTCGCCGGTGTGGAGCCCGGTGGACTCCACGCTCGCCTTCACGTCCTTCTTCAAGGGCTACCCCTACCTCTTCCGGATCTACCCCTTCAACCCGCGGCGGCGGGAGCCGGAGCTTCTCTCGGCCTGGCCCGGCATCAACACGGCGCCGGCCTGGGCACCGGACGGGCGCACGGTGGCCATCACGCTCTCCAAGGATGGCAATCCCGAGATCTACTCGCTGCGGATCGGCAGCTCCGAGTTCCGCCGGCTCACCAACAACCGCGCGATCGACACCGACCCGACATGGTCGCCCACCGGCCGCGAGCTGGCCTTCTCTTCGGATCGTTCCGGCTCGCCGCAGATCTGGATCATGGACGCCGAGGGCGCCAATCCCCGGCGGCTCACCCTCAGCGGCTTCGACACCCAACCTCGATGGTCTCCTCGCGGCGACACCATCGTCTTCACCCGCCGGACCGCCGGCGGGTTCGACCTCTGGGCGATCGCGCCGGACGGGGGCAACGCGCGTCCGCTCACTCAGGGGCAAGGGAACAACGAGAGCGCCGCCTGGGCCCCGAATGGCCGTCACCTCGCGTTCACGTCATCTCGGGGCGGGCGTCAGCAGCTCTACACCATGCTGGCGGATGGATCGGAGCAGCAACCTCTCACGCGAGACCGCGGCGAGGCAACCAGCCCGAGCTGGTCTCCGCGACCGCAATGAGCTCGCGATCCAGCCAGAGCGGAGAAAGGAGCGTGGTATGAACCGGAGACCCTGGCAGATCACTCTCACGATCGCTGCGCTCTTCGTGGCGTCGGTCCTCCTGACCGGCTGCCCGAAGAAGCCGTCGCCCGCGGCCGGCACCGGCCCCGGGACCGGGGCGGGACCGAGCGCGGCGGGCGGCGCCGGAACCGGCAGCGAGTCCGGGGCCGGGGCGGGCGGCACCGGAGGATCGACTCCCGGCACGATCGGGAGCGGCCCCGGCGGGACCGCGGGCGGCACGGGCGGCCTCGGGTCCGGCCCGGGTGGGGCTGGCGGGGCCGGCGCGGGCGCCGCCGGTCCCGGTGTGGCGGGCGCGACCGGCACGACGATTCCGGCGCTGCCCTCACCGAAGGAGTTCGTCGAGACCTCGGCGCTGCGGGATATTCACTTCGACTTCGACAAATACGAGGTTCGGGCGCAGGACAAGGGGGTCCTCGACGAGAACGCCAAGTGGCTCAAGTCCAACGCGAACGCCCTGCTCCTGGTGGAGGGGCACTGCGACGAGCGGGGGACCAACGAGTACAACCTGGCGCTCGGAGAGCGCCGGGCCAAGGCGACGCGGGACTACCTGGTCTCGCTCGGGATCGACGGATCGCGGATCACCGTGATCAGCTACGGTGAGGAGCGGCCTCTCTGCACGGAGCGCACGGAGGCCTGCTGGGCGCAGAACCGCCGCGCGCATTTCCTCGTCAAGCAGTAACGCGCCGTCGTGAGTCCGCCGAGGGGGAGGGGGTGGGTTCTCGGCACTGCCGGATGGTTGATCCTCACCGGTTGTGCCGCCCAAGAAACCACGCCCCTCCTCCGCGAGGACGTCTCCCGCATCCGGACGGACCTCGCGCGCCTCGAGCAGTCGATCCAGCGGGGCCAGGCCGAGGTCAAGGCCGATCTCCAGCGCGGTGAGCGCCAGAACGCCCAGACCCTGACCGAGCTCCAGCGAAGCCTCGCCCAGCTCGGAACGCGACTCGAGGACATTAGCCGAGAGACCGGGCGGATCCAGGGGCGGCTGGACGAGCTGCGGCGGCGCGTCGATACCCTCGCACTCCAGTTCGAGGTGGGCGGTCCTCCGCCGGGCGGAGCTCCAGGTCCCCGCATCGCGCCGCCGGCCGAGGCCGCGCGGACCGGGCCGGCCCCGGTGCCGGTGACGCCCGCGCCTGCTCCCCCCGCTTCCGCTCCCGGCCCCCCGCCCCCCGCGGGGCCCGGGGCCTCGGCCGCGACCTCGGTTCCACCCGCGCGCCAAGCGACCGATCTCTACCAGACGGCGTACATCGACTACACGCGAGGCAACTACAACCTCGCGATCGCGGCGTTCAAGGAGTTCATCCGCCTCTACCCCGAGACGGACCTCGCCGAGAAGGCCCAGTACTGGGTCGGTGAATCACACTTCAGCCTCGCGCGCGATCTGCAGGGCCGGGGCGACCGGACACGGTCCACCCAGGAGTTCGAGCGCGCGGTTCAGGAGTTCCGCCGGGTGCTGATCAACCACCCACGCGGCGACCGCGTCCCGACGGCGCTCTACAAGGAGTCCCTGGCGCTCCTGGAGCTCCAGCAGCCGGCCCTCGCCGAGGCGCGCCTTCAATTTCTCGTCGATCAGTTCCCGTCGACCGAGGAAGCGGTGAAGGCCAAGGAGGAGCTCGCCAAGCTCCGGCGTCGTTAGACAATGGGAGGAGGCCTCCGCGGCCCCCTCCAGACCCACCCCCAAGAGTCGGATGCCCGGGCAAAGCCCGCGCCCGGAGCGGAACACCAACCGTGAACGGTTGGGCGAGCCGTTGTGCGTGGTGACTCCGACAAGCTCCTAGAGACCCGAGACCCACCGAAAAGACTCAGGGAGCCTGTCCGGTTAACAGGCGCTACGCGAACGCCAGACCGCCGACGGTTGCTGTTCCCGCTCCGAGCGCCGGCTTCGCCGGCGCAACCTGTCCTGGGATCGGGTAGCCGGGCCCGAAGGGCCCGGCTCCCACACCACCGTACGTGCCGTTCGGCATACGGCGGTTCACAAGGCGCGCGCAAGCCTCCGGTGCTCATCAAGAAAGCCCACGAGCCCAAGCCCGGTCAGCCAGGCGGTCGGAACCGCCCGGTGCATCGCACGGCTCCCCGCCACAGCCCAAGGGCCGTGCGAGCCGTACGCGACCGCCGACGCATGGCCCCGGTCCACGCCGCGACAACAGAGCTCTCGCAGACGAGTGCGGGGCGTCTTCCACTGCCGCCACAGCAAGCCGCGCAGTTTCCGACGGAGCCACGCATCCAGCCCCTCAAACCCTGCTGCCACGGTGGCCTGCCGGTAATACGCCACCCAGCCCCGAATGACCGGGGCCAGATCGCGGACGGTGTTCCCTACGTAGCGCCCTCGACCCCGCCGCAGCATCCGCCGGAGCTTGCTCTTGAGTCGGTCCACCGACTGGCGAGCCGGCTTCAGCTTCGGCTGCGTGTGCGAGGTCACCGTGTAACCCAGTATCCGCCGGACCCACGGCCGCGCCACTGCGCTCTTGTCCCGATTCACCCGCAGCCGAAGCCGCTCCCGGAGAAAGCGCTCCAGTGATGCCATCACCCGCCGGCCCGCCGCCTCGGATTTCACGTAGACGTTACAGTCGTCGGCGTAGCGGACGTACCGGTGCCCCCGGCGCTCCAGCTCTTTGTCCAGCTCGTCCAACAGCACGTTGCTGAGCAAGGGCGAGAGCGGCCCGCCTTGCGGCGTGCCCTCCAGCCGGGGCGACACCAGCCCCCCCTCCAGCATCCCGGCCCGTAGATACCGACCGATCAGCCGGAGCACCCGCTTGTCCCTCACCCGCCGCCCCACCCGCGCCATCAGCACGTCGTGGTTCACGCGGTCAAAGAACTGCTCGAGGTCCAGGTCCACCACCCATCGATGGCCCGCCGCGATGTGCTCCCGAGCGCGCCCCACCGCCTCCTGGGTGCCACGCCCCCGCCGGAAGCCGAAGCTCCCGTCCGAAAACGTCGGGTCAAAGATCCGATCGAGCACCTGGAGCAGGGCCTGTTGGATCATCCGGTCCACCACCGTCGGGATGCCGAGCACCCGCGTCCCCTTCCCATCCGGCTTCGCAATCTCCACCCGCCGAACCGGCTGGGGCGTGTACGTGCCCGTCACCAGTGCCTCCCGGATGCCCGACCAGTGCTCCCGGCAGTACGCGCCGAGTTGCTCGACGGTCATCCCGTCGACCCCCGCCGCCCCGCCGTTCCGCACCACACGCCGGTAGGCTGCCTGCATGTTCTCGCGACGCACCACCTCCTCCATGAGCCCCTGAGCCCCGTCCCCGGCCTCCTCTCCGGACGCCGTGCGGCCTTGACCCGCGGCCCCCGGGCCTCCGGCGGTGCCGCCGCCCTCCCCCCGGGACCGCTCCGGCTTCTCAGCCCTCTGCCCTGGGTCTCTGGCCCGCATGAGCCCTCGGTGCCGGTTCGGCTCCTCGTGTTCGGCCCTTCACCGCCGTGCGCGGCGGCTACTACGGCCTCGGCTGGCTCCTCGCGCCGCCTCCCGGCGTCGCCCCTTCGGACGCAAGCGAGGTCTCCCGGGGTAAGACGCGTGACCTTCGCCCCATCCACCCGCCGCATCTACGCCCCGCCGGTCCGGGTGACTATCGGGCTTCGGGTGCCTCCGCCCCCTCGCCCGCCAGCGCAGCGCCTCGTATGCGGTTCGTGTCCCTCGGGCCGGAGCTTTGCCTACGGCTCCCTCCCCACACCGCCTCACGACGGCGCAGTGGCCGGTCGGCTAGGAGTTCCCGTCACCAGGGTCTCCAGAGGACTTGCACCTCCTGGTCACTTTCCGGTCGGCTTTCGCCTTCCGGTTCTCGCACCGGTCTCATCCGATGCGACGCGCCATGCCCGGCGCACGGAGGCCTCGGAGGGGGCCGCAGAGGCCCCCTCCGAAAAACTAGAACCCGATCGAGACCCCGGCCGTCACGAAGAAGCGCGCGCGCTCGGCCGGGCCGGTGAGCTCGGTGCCGGCCCCGGCGTCCACGACCACGCGGTAGGTGAGCTGATGGCGAAACCCCACCTCGACCCCGACCACGGAGGCTTCCCCGCGGCGACTCCCCTGCTCGGCGAAGAGATCGCCGAGGACGGTCGTTCGCGTGTACTGCGGCGCGCCCACCGGGTAGCTGGCTCCCGCCGCGAGCTTGTACCGGCCGTCGCGCTCGTCTGAAGTAATACTCGGCGCGCCGTGCGAGCTGACCGTCACCCGCCGGGTGTCGGTGTCCGAGGTGAGGAACTCGTAGGCAGCGTTCAGGTGCAAGCTGAGCCGGCCGAACGACTTGGTCACGATGCCCTTGACCTCGAGGTCGATCCCTGACGAGTCGACCCCGGTCGGGAAGTTGACCGTCAGCTTCAGCCCGAACGCGGGAAGGCTCAGCGTCTCCTGATTGAAGTTGTAGAGCGCGCTGAGCTGGAGGTCCCCGGACTTGGTCGGCTCGTCGACCTCGTGCGGGTCGGTGGAGAGCGTACTTCCGAGCCCGAGCTGGAAGTTTGGGAAGGCGCCGTGGAGAACCTCGACGGGGAAGAACCCGCGGTCCGGGCCCCGGCGCTGCAGGGTGAACCCGGCCCCCGCCTCGACCGTCCACTCCCCGGTGGCGACCGGGTACGCGTCCTCCAGCCGCAGGGGGCGCCCTTCGTCCAGGTTCGCGTGGTCGATCGCGTAGGCGCGCGGGATGCCGGCCGCGAGCAGGGCGACGGCGAACAGGAATGGCAGGCGCATGATCGATCCCTCAGTGATGCGGCTGACCGCCGGTCGGCTGATGCTCGGCGGGAGCCTGGCCTGTGTCCCGGGTCGCCTTGCCCTCGAGCACCTCTCGAGCCGACGGCGGTCGGGGCCCCATCGCCATGCCGCCCGTCATCGAACCGTGCCCCATGCCCGTCATGCCCTGGTGCCCCGCGGCCCCGATCGGCATGCCGTGGCCGCCGCCGGCCGGGGCTGGCGCCGCGTGGTACTCCGCATACCGCTCCTGGGGCTCGTGATTACGCTGCAGGTAGATCGAGAAGATGCGCAGGATCGCCTCGCGCTTGGCGCCGAGCGTGGGGTAGAGATCGGGACGACTCAGGACGTCGTCCATGTTGTCGTGGAGCATGTGGAGGTTGTCGAAGATCGCCGCCAGCTCCGGGTACCGCGCGGTGAACTCCGGAGCGCCCTCCGACAGCATCGGCATGAACTGCCACTCGACCGGGGGCTGACGGAGATAGCCGTGGTACCACTCGATGATCCGCGGCATCAGCTCGCGCTGCCGGGCCGCGCTCCCCATGAGCTGGACGTCGTAGACGGCCGCCTGGAGCCAGTGATACGCCCAGATCTGCGTGTTGAACTTCGGGAACTTCCGGGAGAACGCCTTCGATTCGGGGAAGCTCCAGAGCTTGCCGTGATGGTCGAGGCGGTGGGGCGTGAGGGCCTCCGGCTTCGCCAGGTAATCGGCGAGGACCGCGCGGATCGTGGCGTCCTTGTCCGTGACCCGGCCGCTGGCCAGGATGTCGTAGACGCTGCGGTGGAGGGTGTGCGTCCAGTTGAAGGCGCTCTGCGCCTCCCACACCATCCGCGTCAGGGTTGGCGCCACCTGCTCCTCGTCGGGCGGCACGGCGGGGGAGCTGAAAATGAAGTCCAGCACCTCGAGGCGCGCGCGCTCCACCTCCTCGGAGTTCTGCGTTCGGAGCAGCGTCTCGGCCAGATGGGCGTGGCCGAAGTCGATGCCGTTGAACTCCCGGAAGAGCTGCGGCAGCTCCCGCGGCACCGCCCAGTTCCAGGGCCCCCGGGGCGGCCAGCGATGGTCTCGCGTCACCCACTGTCCCGTCACTGGCAGAACGCCGAGCAGGATGGTGGCCGCGGCTCCGCTGAGTGCCACGAACGACCGCGTCTTCATCGTCGACTCCTTGTCTAGAGCTCGGCCCCCCGGAGGCGGAGGGCGTTCCCGATCACCGAGACCGAGCTGAACGTCATCGCGGCGCTGGCCGCGATCGGGCTGAGGAGCAGCCCGAAGACGGGATACAGGACCCCGGCCGCCAGGGGGACGCCCAGCGCGTTGTAGAGGAAGGCGAAGAAGAGGTTCTGCCGGATGTTCCGCATGGTGGCCCGGCTGAGGCGCCGGGCGCGGACGATCCCCCGCAAGTCCCCCTTCACCAGGGTCACCCCGGCGCTTTCCATGGCCACGTCGGTGCCGCTTCCCATCGCGATCCCGACGTGGGCCTGGGCGAGGGCGGGCGCGTCGTTGATGCCGTCCCCGGCCATCGCCACCACGCGGCCCTCGCCCTGGAGCCGCTTGACCACGGCACTCTTCTGGTCGGGCAGCACCTCGGCCTCGACGTGCTCGATCCCGAGCGTCCGGGCGACGGCCGCGGCCGTCGTCCGGCTGTCGCCCGTCAGCATGACCAGGTGGACGCGCTCGTCCCGCAGCTGCTGGATCGCCTCGGGCGTGGACGGCTTGATCGGGTCCGCCACCCCGAGCAGGCCGGCGGCCCGGCCGTCGACGGCGACGAACATGACCGTCTGGCCATCGCGGCGCCGCGATTCGGCGCGGTCGGCGAGATCGCCCGGATCGACTCCCAGGTCGGCCAGCAGCGCCGGGTTGCCCAGCGCCACCGCTCGGCCGTCGACGGTGCCGGTGACGCCCTTGCCCGTCAGCGAGCGGAAGTCGCGGGCGGCGCCGGGCTGGACGCCGCGATCGCGCGCCCCGGCGACGATCGCCGCCGCCAGCGGGTGCTCGCTCCCGGCCTCGAGGCCGGCGGCCAGGCGCAGCAGATCGGCCTCAGCGACGCCAGCCTGGGCTTCCGCCGAGACGAGCCGCGGCTTCCCTTCGGTCAACGTGCCGGTCTTGTCCACGACCAGCGTGTCTACCTTCTCGAGGACCTCGAGCGCCTCGGCGTTCTTGATCAGGACGCCGGCCAGCGCCCCGCGACCCGTGCCGACCATGATGGACATCGGCGTGGCCAGCCCGAGAGCGCAGGGGCACGCGATGATCAGCACGGCCACCGCGTTGATCACGCCGTACGTCCACCGGGGCTCCGGTCCGAAGAGGCCCCACCCGAGCAGAGTCCCGGCCGCCGCCAGCACCACGGCGACGACGAAATACGCCGAGACGACGTCGGCCAGCCGCTGGATCGGCGCCCGGCTCCGCTGGGCCTCGGCCACCATCCGCACGATCTGGGCCAGCAGCGTCTCCTGCCCGACCCGCTCGGCGCGGGCGACGAGCCCACCGGTGCCGTTGACCGTCCCGCCGATCACGCGGTCGCCCGGACGCTTCTCGACCGGGATCGGCTCCCCGGTGACCATCGACTCGTCGACCGCGCTCGTTCCCTCGAGCACCACGGCGTCCACCGGGACCCTCTCGCCGGGTCGCACGCGGAGCCGGTCGCCAACCTCCACCTGCTCCAGCGGCACGTCCGCCTCCCGGCCGTCCGCGTCGAGCCGGCGGGCCGTCTTGGGCGCCAGCCCGAGGAGGGCGCGAATGGCCTGGCCGGTCCGGCTCCGGGCCCGCAGCTCGAGCACCTGCCCGAGGAGCACGAGAACCGTGATGACGGCCGCCGCCTCGAAGTAGAGCCCCACCGCGCCGCCGTGGCCGCGCACCTCGTGCGGGAAGAGGCCGGGAGCGAGCGTGGCGACCAGGCTGTAGCCATAGGCCATGCCCGTCCCGAGGGCGATCAGGGTGAACATGTTGGGGCTCCGGCTGACGATCGACGCCCAGCCCCGCACGAAGAACGGCCACCCGGCCCACCAGACGACCGGGGTCGCCAGCGCGACCTGCCCCCAGGCCACGAGCCCGGCCGGGAGGGCGCCGTGGAGGGGCCGCCCCGGGATCAGGTCGTCCAGCATGAGCAGCAGGATCGGGGCGGTCAGCGCGACGCCGACCCAGAAGCGGCGCGTCATGTCCCGGAGCTCCGGGTTCTCCGCCTCCTCCAGGACGGGGACCCGAGGCTCCAGTGCCATGCCACAGATCGGGCAGGCGCCGGGCTCGCTCCGGATGATCTCGGGATGCATCGGGCAGGTGTAGACGGTCCCCGCCGCGGGGGTCGAGGCTGGGTGGAGGGATGTCATCGCGCGCATGTGTTGGCTCCTCGGATCGGGATACTTCGCAGAGCGCCCTCCCGGGAACTTAGCTCCGGGAGGGCGACGTGACGACGGGAGTCGCGCGGCCTAGTTCAGGAGGGTCGCGTGCAGGAGGAACCGCGGCGGTCGCGGGATCGGAGCCGGCGTGTCGACCGCGGCCCCGGTCTCGGTCACCCGCACGGCTGACGCCGGGATTCGGGTGTCGACGGCCAGGGAGCCCGGACACCTCACCGAGGAGCCGGGAAGGGCTTCGCAGGACGCCGCGTGAGAGGTCTCCCCCAGCGCTTCGGCCACCGAGGGATCGGTCGGGTTACCAGCATGGGCGGTTTGAAGCGGCACGCACAGGTGCCCGAGCAGCGTCACGACGCAGGCCAGCACCAAGGCGACCCGAAGCACCGCGCTCGCCGCTCGCCGGTACATGCGTTCAGGATCGCGTGCGGCCCCCCGGCTGTCAAGGCGAAGTCGACGCCGCGCGGCCCGGACCTTCGACGCCGTTTGCATGGAGCAAGAGATTCCGCATGATCCGATACTCGAGAGGCTGGCAAGAGTTCTTGAGGCCCCTCCGCTGACCCAGGAGTGTGTCGGAGTATCCCGGTAGCTCGCCCCGAGCGCGCGATGCGGCGAGCGGCGCTCCGAGCGGCGGCTGTGCCGCCGCGCCCACCCACCCAATCCGAGAGGGGGGGCATCGGGGGGTCTTCCGAGACCCCCCGGAAATGACCTAGAAGCGCAGGCGGACCCGGTAGGTGAGCTTCACCGCGCCGTCCTTGGGGACCGGCAGCCGATACTTGAGCGTGTGGGCCTCGATCTTCTCGAACGGGTGGCTCGAGGCGAGGACCTGCCAGTCACCGGGCACCGGCTCGATCACGGTCACCGTCTGGCCTTCCTTCTTGTGGTTGCGGAGGGCGATCTCCCACTCGACCTCGTAGAGGTTGCCGGCGATCTTCCGCCAGTCCTTCTGCGTCCGCTCCCCGACCACGTCGAAGGCGTTGCCCATCTTGATCCTCACCTGCTCGTCCTTCGGCGTGTGATCGATCCAGTCCTCGCCGACGAACTGCTGGCTCCCTGAGCGGTCCGCCTTGTAGACACGGACCTTGCCCTTGGGCAGCGGCAGCCCGAGCCGGTGGTCCGCGCTGTTCTTGAGCTCGAGATAGACGGCGACCTTCTGGTTGGAGATGGGCACGCCATAGGCGCTCCGGTAGTAGTCCTGGGCCCCGTAATAGATCAGCTCCTTCCGGACCGGCACGTCAGCCGCCGACATGAGGGCGAGCTGCTTGGTCTGGTTGTCCTTGATCATCGTACGGCCGTCCAGGGTGTAGAGGTGGTACTCGAAGAACCCCTCGGCCGCGAACTCGCGGCTGGCCTCGGGGGCTTGAGCCGCCTTGGCCGCCGCCTCGAGCATCCGGGCGTCCCGCCGGCGGTCGGGCGCGCGGTTCACGTCACCGGCCACCAGCTTGAGGGCGGCGTTGCCGTAGCTGGCGCCGCTCCGGTTGTCGATCGTGACCCAGCCGGTGACGTCGGCGCGATCCTCGCCGGCGCCGAGCACCATGACGTAATCGGCCCGCCAGGTGATCCCGCCGGTCAGGTACGAGGCCTCGATCCGCTGGGGGGCCACGCTCTGATTCCGGATGAGCCAGGCGAGCGTCGGCTTCGCCACCAGGTTCTCGGGCAGGGACGGGAGCACCAGGCGCCCGTACTGTCCGAGGTGGATCTGGCCATTGATCTCGAAGACGGGGCCCTGGGTGGTGAGGAGCGTCGCCTCGTGGTAAGTCCCGTCGGGCGTGTAGAGCCGGACTTTTCGGCCCACGTACTTCTCCATGAGCTTCTGGCTCGACAGGAGATCGTATTCGTAGTTCTGCTCGAGGATCCTGAGTCCGGCGGGATCGCCGAGAGAGCGGAGGTGGACGGTCGTGGGATCGATCTGGGCCGCCACGTCCATGAAGTGGACCTCGCCGGTGCCGGCTGGCAGGCGCACCTCGCGCACGTCCTTCACCAGTCCCAGGTTTCCGTTGTAGATGGTGACCTGAACATCCCGCTGGGTCTCCCGGGTGATGCTGAGCGGGGCCGCCCCGGCGAGCGGAGCGGTTGCGAGGAGCACCCCCAGTGCGAGCACGATCGACTGGATCGTCATGGCGCCGTCCTCCTGCTGGCCTGACATGGGTGACGTCTGGCCAGTGAGACCGGAGACGGCCGGGAAAGTTCCGGAGGGCTTTCAGTTGAGCTTGGGGGGGAGCGCCTGCTGCCGCTCCCCCCCAAACTCCCCCCACCAGCAGCCCGTGTTATCCCGTTGTCCCCGCACGGCAAAATCCGGCGTCAATTCCTTCGGGAGCTCAGTCGGTCAGTCGCAGCGCAAGTCGGACCTGCGCGGGGAGCTCGCCGGGCACGGCATCGGGCTGCCACCGGCCGATGCGAGCGAGACCCTCGGCGAACTCGGCGTAGGCCACGCCCGGCAGCAGGATCTCCACCACGACCCCTCCCGCCTCCTGGCGCCGGCCCACCTCGACGCCGCCCATCCGGGCGAGGAGCTCCCCCAGCGCGCGGTCGGCCGTGTCCCGATCGCCAACGGCGAGGCGCCCCGAGACCCGACCGACGGGGGCGGCCTGGTCCGCGACGCGCGGCGGGGCGGCGGGACGCGCCAGGCTCTTCGCTCGCTCGGCGGAGGTGTCCGAGCGGGCTTCCGGGAGGGGCGGGGATTCCGACGGCCCCGAGGGCTTCACCTCGCGCTCGGGCGGCGCCACGTCTCCGGTGTCGAAGGCCCGCTCTTTCTTGAGCTGGACCTCGGGCGCCGGTGGCGGAGGCGCCGGCGTGGAGGGCGCGACGCCCTGTCGCCCCCTGGGGGCCAGGACCGGGGGCGGCGCCGCTCGCGGCGCCTCCTTCCTCGGCGGCTCCTGGCGCGGGGCCTCGACCGTCGGGGACGGCGGCGCCGGGGGGCGGGCCGCCTCCCGGACCTCGGGCGCGTGCTCGTAGAGGTAGACGGCGGTGACGGCGATCAAGGCCACGGCGGCGGCGTGCAGCGGGAGCTTCACGGGAAGCGGCCAGAACAGGCGCCGCAGGAGGCGCGTCCGCCACGGCCCGGGCCGGGCGGCTTCGAGCACGCGGTCGACGAAGCCGGCGGGCGCGCGGACGGGGGCCACGCCGTGGAGAAGCGCGACCGTCCGGCGGAAGCGGTCGAGCTCGCGCCGGCAGTCCCCGCATCCGGCGAGGTGGGCGTCGAGACTCGCCCGCTCTTCGGCGGTCAGCGCCTCGTCCACGCGGGCCGAGAACAGCTCGCGGGCGTCGTGACAGGTCACGGGAAGAACCGCTCCAGCTTGTCCTTCAAGTCCATCCGGGCCCGGTGGAGCCGCGAGCGCACGGTGCCGACCGGGAGGTCGAGTACCCCCGCGATCTCCTCGTAGGCGAGTCCCTCGAGGTCCCGCAGCACCACCACGAGCCGACGATCCTCGGGGAGCTCCGCGATGGCTCGGTGGAGGGCCGCCTCCAGCTCGCCCCGCTCCAGCTCGGCGGCGGGGTCCGCTCGGCCGTTCCGGAGCCGCGTGAGCGTCTCCTCGCCCTCGCGGCCGAGCCGCCGCTCGCCGCCACCCAGCCGACTGAGGCAGAGCCGCGAGGTGATCGCGTAGAGCCAGGTCGAGAGCTTGGCCTCCCCGCGGAACTCGCCGATCGCGCGGTGGACCCGGAGGAAGACCTCCTGCGCGACCTCTTCGGCCTCGGCCCCGTTCCCCAGCATCCGGACCGCGACGCCGAAGACGCGGTGCTGGTAGGCCGTCACCAGCTCCTCGAACGCCCGCGCCTCGCCGGCCCGGAGCCGGGCCACGAGCCCGGACTCATCGGCCGGTGACGGCTCACGCATGGTCGCCCCGGCACACGGCCCGAGCCTACCTCAGGGGCCCGATGGCCCACAAGGATTCGCGCCGGGGCCACGCATCGCCGTCGCCGGAGGCTCCCTATCCCGTTAGAGGGCCGAGCGGGCCCGGAGTTCCCGGGGCGAGGCGGTCAGGTCTCTTCGCGAGCCAGCCGGGTGAGCGCCTCGACGTGGGCCAGGACCCCGAAGAACAGCCCGGTCACCCTGCCGCGGAGAGCCCGGTCGGCCGTGCTCATGCCGGCCGCCGCGTGGACCCGCTCGGTCAGGTCGAGGAGCCGGGATTGTAGGGCCAGCGCCTCGTCCAGGCAGTCGCCGATCTCGCGAAAGAGCGCATCGCGGTCGCTCATCGGTCTCCTCCCGGCGTGACCGGGATCGGCCCGGGCCGCCTCATGGCCACACCTGGCCGCCCGCCACGAACGTCCTCCGCACCTGGAGGCGCTCGAGCTCTTCGGGCGGCACCTCGAGCGGGTTCCGGTCCAGCACGACCAGGTCTGCGCGCTTGCCCGCCTCCAGGCTCCCGCACTCGGCCTCGAGGCCCATCGCGCGGGCCGCTTCGATCGTGTAGGCCGCGAGCGCCGCCTGGACCGAGACCGCCTCCGTCGGATCCACGAGCGCTCCCTCTCGCGTCCGCCGCGTCACCGCGGCCGCGATGCCGGTGAGGGGGGCCAGGCTGCCGCAGGGGTGGTCCGAGGAAAAGGCCTGCGGGATCCCGGCCTCCCGGAACCGTCCGAAGGCATGGCAGTGGAGATCCGGCGGGAGGGGGACGCTGGGCGCCCCCTGGTCGTAGAGGAGCGACGGCTGGGTCACGACCCGGAGCCCCAGGGCGCCGATCCGCTCGATGAGCGCGGCGGTCACGAACATGACGTGGTCGATCCGGACGCGCCCTTCGCCGCTCCGCTCGCGCCGGACCGCATCCTCGATGGCGCCGACGCACGTCTCCACCGCCAGGTTCCCGATGGCGTGGCAGGTCACCCGCCACCCGGCGCGCCAGGCTGTCACCAGAAGCTCGGCGAGCTCGTCCCGGCGGTAGAAGAGAAAGCCGCTCACCACCTCCTGGCCATCCCGCGGAAGCCGCATGGCGCAGCGGTATCCCCCGTCGACGAACACCTTGAGGACCCGGTCCTCGCCCCGGGCGCGCGCTTCCTTCCAGGGTGGATCGAACCAGCCCGACGAGGTCACCGCCATCCGGGCGACGCGGATCCCGAGCCGACCGGCCTGCTCGGCCTCGTGATAGCGACGCTCCACGGACGGGCCCACCGCGGCGTCCTGGATCGTCGTGAGCCCGGCGGCGGCGTAGCGCCGGGTCGCCTCCGCGGCGACCGCGCCGAAGCGCCCCTCCCATCCCTCGCGCGAGGCCCGCTCGATCCGCGCCATCGCGCGCTCGAAGAGAAGCCCGGTCGGCTCACCCGCCCGGTCGCGCCCGATCTCGCCACCCGGCGGGTCCGGTGTGGCCCGGGTGATCCCGGCGGCGGCGAGGGCCCGCGAGTTCGCGACTCCCTGGTGATGCGAGAAGTGGAGGAGGAACGCCGGCCGGTCGGGGACGGCCTCGTCCAGCTCGGCTCGCGTCGGGTGGCGGCGCTCGGCGAGGCGTCCGTGGTGGTAGCCGAGACCGCGCACCCATGCGCCGGGCGGGGTGGCGGCGGCCGCGGCGCGCAGGGCCGCCTGGACCTCGGGGATCGTTCGGAGCGGCGGGGTCCGGCAGTCGGCCCAGAACCCCTCGAGGGCCGCGACGGCGAAGTGGTTGTGGGGATCGACGAAGCCCGGCAGCAGCGCCTGCCCGGCGAGGTCCACCACCGAGGGGTCCTCCGTCCCGAGCGCGAGCACGGCCTCGCGGCCTCCGACGGCCGCAATGTGTCCATCCCGCACGGCGAGCGCCTCGGCCAGGGGGCGCTCGGGAACCATCGTGAGGAGGACGCCGTTTATGAAGAAGGTGAGCCGGCTCACCGGACCCCTGGGACGAGGCTCGCCGACGACCCCACCGGAGGGACGGGACGGACGCGAGACCGCAGGCCGAGCGCGTCCCGGCGATATGGAGGACGACGGGCTGCGACGGGGATCGGCCCGGGCCGGCTCATGGCGGTGCGTTCATGGTATCGTACTCGGTAGCCCCCAACACCCGCTCACAGGAGGGACACACCATGCGCGGTCGACTCCTCCTCACCTCCGGCCTCCTGCTGGGCCTGGCCGGCGGCCTGATCCTGGGCGGTCCGGCCGAGGCGCTCCAGGTCGGCCAGAAGGCCCCCGACTTCACGCTGGCCGGGCCCGGCGGCAAGCAGGTCAAGCTGTCCGACCTCACCGGCAAGGGGCCGGTGGTCCTCTACACGTTCATCCAGGCCTTCACCGGACCCTGAACCAAGGAGATCCTGGGCTTCGAGGCGGCGCTGCCGCAGTTCGAGGCCCTGAACGCCCAGGTCGTGGGCGTGAGCGCGGATCACGCGGCAACGCTGGAAGCCTTCACCAAGCAGAACAACGTCAAGCACCTGCTCCTCTCCGACTTTCGCCGCCAGATGCTGCCGGCTTACGACGCGATGGTGACGGACGACAAGAGCCCGACCTTCCGCTACGCCCGGCGTGCGTACTTCATCATCGATCGGAACGGCGTCGTCCGCTACGTGAAGATCCAGGAGAACGTGCTGGATCTCCTGAGCGCCGACGAGGTCCTGAAGGCCCTCCGGGAGTCGGGCGCGTGACGCCCCGGATGGTCGCCGCCGCGCTCGTCCTCGCGCTCTCCGCGGGCTCGGCGCTCGGCGCCCGCCCGGACTTCGCCGCGCTGGAGGCCCAGACCTACGACCCCCCGAAGCCCGCGCCGGCCTTCGCGCTGCCGGATCTCAACGGCAAGACGGTCCGGCTGGTGGACCTGCGCGGCAGGGTGGTGCTCCTCTTCTTCTGGGCCACCTGGTGACCGAGTTGCCGGGAGGAGTTGCCTCCCCTCAACAAGCTCTACACCGAGTTCAAGGCCAAGGGATTCGAGCTGGTGCTCGTCAGCTTCCGCGAGGATCCCGGCAAGGTGAAGCAGGTCGCCCGCGAGCGCGGCTACGTCGCGCCGGTTCTCCTGGACCAGAGCGGTGAGGTGACGGGCAAGCTGTACGGGGTCTGGGGCCCGCCGACCCTCTACTTCATCGATCGGCAGGGGCAGCTTCTCGCGCGCATCGTCGGCCCTCGCGCCTGGGACTCGCCCGAGGCGCGCGCGCTCATCGAGAGCCTGGTGGACTCGGCCCCGAAGCGGTGAGGCGCTCCCGGTCCACACCGCCCGTCGACCGGCAGCTGGGCGGGCTGGCCGTGGCCGCCGCGCTCACGCTCGGGCTCTCCGCCGGGGCGGCCGAGCCGGACCCGGCCGCCCCCCGCATCCAGCTCCGGCTGGTGGCCGGCGGCCTGTCGTTCCCCACCTACGTGACCCACCCGCGAGACCGAAGCAACCGGCTGTTCATCCTGGAGCAGCCCGGGCGCATCAAGGTGCTTCGGCCAGGAGCGACGACCCCGAGTGTCTTCCTCGACATCCGCCCGAAGGTGCTGGCGGGAGGTGAGCGCGGCCTCCTCGGCCTGGCCTTCCATCCCCGCTTCGCCCAGAATCGCCGCTTCTTCGTCAACTACACGCGCCGGCCCGACGGCGCGACGATCATCGCGCAGTACCGGGTGTCGGCCACCAACCCCAACGTCGCCGACCCGGCCGAGCTCCGGATTCTCGCCGTGGCCCAGCCATTCGTCAACCACAACGGC
Source organism: Candidatus Methylomirabilota bacterium (assembly GCA_036005065.1). NCBI lineage: Bacteria > Methylomirabilota (SeqCode) > Candidatus Methylomirabilota bacterium. The sequence continues at coordinate 23,283 of DASYQW010000051.1, forward strand.
GGGATGATCGAGTTCGGACCCGACGGCTTCCTGTACATCGCGTTCGGCGACGGGGGGGCCGGCAACGATCCGGGGAACCGCGCCCAGAACCTCGAGACCCTGCTCGGGAAGCTCCTGCGGATCGACGTCGACCGCCCCACCAGCCCGACCAAGCCGTACTCGTCGCCCCCCGGCAACCCCTTCTTCGGCTCGATTCCCGGACGCGACGAGATCTGGGCCCTCGGGCTCCGGAACCCGTGGCGCTTCTCGTTCGACCGCGCCACGGGGCAGCTCTACGCGGGGGACGTGGGTCAGAATGCCCGGGAAGAGGTCGACATCATCCGGCGGGGCGGCAACTACGGGTGGCGCGTCTTCGAGGGGACGCTCTGCACCAACCTCGACCCGGCCCTGTGCGGCCTTCCCGGGTTCATCCCGCCGATCGCCGAGTACGGCCACACGGGCCGTCGGTGCTCGATCATCGGCGGGTACGTCTACCGCGGCACCCGGTCGAGCCTCCCGCCCGGGTCATACGTCTTCGGCGACTTCTGCTCGGGAGAGATCTTCCTCCTGCAGAACCGGACGGTGACTCGCCTCCTCGTCGCGCCGCTCATGATCACGTCGTTCGGCGAAGACCAGGCGGGGGAGATCTACGTGACCGGTTTTGGCGGCACGGTCCACCGTGTCGTCGCGGCGCCCTAGCCGCCGCAACTCTCATCACGGACGCCATGGCGCTGCCGCCGCCCGTCGAGACCCTCTGGCGCGACCTGGAAGCCATCCGCCGCGAGGTCCTCGCGGAGGTCGAAGGCCTCTCCCAGGCGCAGTCCGACTGGCGCCCCAGCGAGCGGGACTGGTCGGTGGGCGAGATCGTCCATCACCTCACCCTCGCCGAGGTCGCCACCGGCAAGCTCACCTCCAAGCTCCTCAAGGAGGCGGGGCCGGGAGGGGCGCCCTTCCCCGCCGACCTCGCGGGATTCACGCCGCTGCCGCCATGGCCGCCCGGGCCGGCCGAGGCGCCACCGGTGGTCCGCCCCGAGAAGGGGCGGCCCATCGCCGAGCTGCTCGCCGACATGAAGGCCACGCGTGAGCGGAGCCGCCAGTCCCTGGACCGCCTCGGCGCCGTGGATCCGCGCGCGCTCCGATGGCGGCACTTCGCCCTCGGCGACCTGGACCTCGGCCAGTGGTGGATGCTCCAGGCCCGCCACGACGGCGACCACCTCCAGCAGCTCCGCCGGCTGAAGGCCTCCCCGGGGTTTCCGAAGACCTGACCTACGGCTCGTAGAGGACGAGGCGGATCGGCGTCGGCCGGCCCCCGCTGGCCGGATTGTAGATCTGCGGGCAGTTGGAGAGGGCGGCGAGCGCGTCCATCTCGGCGCGCAGGTCGACGTAGTCGCCGGGACGGGAGCGGCCTTCGGCGATCGCCATGGCTCCATCGGCCCCGACCGGCACGCTCATGAAGAAGTTCACGTTGGCCACGACGTCCTTTTTCCCGAGGCCGAAGGGGGCGACCGCCCGCAGGAAGTTGTCGCGGCAGTTCGGCGTCCCCTCGACCCCGTACCGCAGGCGGTTCGACTCCGCGCTGCAGCAGCCGCCGATGGTGTCGTGGCCCCCGGCGGTGTCGGCCACGAGCGTGAAGAGCGGCCGGCCCATGTCCGAGTAGAGACGATGACCGGCCGTGAGGACGATGGTGCCGGCCACCTTCATGGTGTCGGCGGCGTTGTACCGCTCGCTCGGGTCGGCGGCGTTGTAGCAGAGGAAGTCGACGGCCTGCCGGCCTTCGAGGTCCACGATCCGGAGGATCTGGCCGGCCCGGACCACGCCGGACCAGTGGCTGCCGGGGGGAATCGTCCGCTCGTCCACCACGCGGCCCGGGATCGTCTCGGCCGACGGCGGGGTCATGCGCGACCCTCGCTCATCCCGAGGGCGCGCAGCCGAGCCTCTGGCCGGCCGCCACCAGGCTCTGACGCATCCTCTCCAGCTCCGCCAACAGAGGCGCCGAGCAGGACACCGGCGAGCGACGCGACAGCCCACGTCTTCACGCGCATGACGCCCTCCCTTTCGGATAGCCACAGGCTCGGCGGATGGTATGGCCCCGTTGCGCGACGTGTCAAGAGGCGGCCCGGGTGACACCACCATGCCGGCTGGCAGTGAGTTCTGGTACATTCCTCTCACCATGGCGGACCGCCCGGCCCGGGTCTCAGCCGCGGTCGACCGCGGCAGCGAGCGGAGCGTCCGCCGGCTTCAGGAGCTGGTGCGCGTGGCCCGGGCCGGGGAAGCGGCCACCCAGGCGCTCGTCGCGGCGGCCCTGGATGACGCCGGCTGCCGCGTCGAGACATTCCGCTACGCCCCCCGCGACCTCGCCCTCCCGCACCAGTTCGTCCGAGACGGCGAGGAAGCGGGCGAGCGGACCGCCGTGGTGGGCTGCCTCGGCGACGCGCACGCCGTCCGGCTCCTCCTCTTCGCCCACCCCGACGTGGAGCCCGTCGCCGGGACCGAGCGCTGGCGCCACCCGCCGTTCGCGGGCGTGATCGAGGACGGCCGGGTACGCGGCTGGGGGGTGGCCGATGACCTGGCCGGCGTGGCCATCATGGTCGGCGCGCTGGACGCGCTGCGGGACGCCGGCCTCACGCCGCGGGGCGGCCTGATCGCCGCGAGCTCGCCGAGCAAGCGGGACGCGCGAGGCATCGTCGCCGTGCTCGGCCGCGGGCATCGCGCCGACGCCGCCGTCTATCTCCACCCGGCGGAGTCCGGGCATGGCCTGGCGGAGATCAAAGCCGCGACCCCGGGCTTGCTCCGCTTCCGGGTGACGGTCCGGGGTCGACCGGCCGACACCCGCGAGCCGGAGCAGACGCCGTTCGCCCACCGGGCCGTCGATCCCATCGAGAAAGTGGCCGTCCTGGCGATCGCGCTCCGGGCATGTGCCGACCGCCGGGCCGCCCGCGTCCGTCATCCGGCGATCGAGGCGGCCATCGGCCGCGCGACCAACCTCCAGCTCGCCTACGTCCACGCCGGTGCGCCCGACCGCCTCGGGCGAGCCAGCGACACGTGCGTGCTGGCGGGCTCGATCACGTTCCCGCCCGGCGAGTCGATGGAGTCCGTGCAGGCGGAGGTCGCCGAGACGCTCGGCGCCGCCGCCGCCGGGGACCCGTGGCTCCGCGGTGACCCGCCCACTCTCGACTGGCTCTTCGGCGCCGCCGGCGCCGAGGTCGGCCGGGACCACCCGCTCTATCGTGATCTTCGCGGCACGATCGGCGCGGTGACCGGGCGCGAGCCCGTCCTGAACGCCCTCCACGCGTCGAGCGACATCGGCCACCCGA
>DASYQW010000052.1 GCA_036005065.1 Candidatus Methylomirabilota bacterium
AGTAGTCGACGCAGGAGAGGCGGGAGAACCCCCAGACGTCGTTGAGGTGGCTGGTGCCGTAGCGGCCCAGCGGGGGCGGCTGCTCGCCGTACCACTCGGGCCCGATCGGGCCGGCCCCGATGACCTTCTCGACCGGCGGGAAGGGGCCGGGGGCGCTCCCGTCGCCCGTGCTGACCACCGCCACGCACTCGGGCGCCGTCACGAGCAGCGGCGGGGCCGCGCCGTCCTCGTCGTCCTCCTCCTCGGTGATGAGGACGGTCTTGACGCCGGCCCGCTCGCAGGCCTGGACCACCGCCATGGTGTCCAGCATCCGCTGGCCGCGCAGCGTCGGCGTGACGATCGCCCCCGCCGCGCCGAGCGTGCGGGCGAGCAGCGCCGCCCGGTTGGCCATGAGCTCCTTCTGCCGCTGCTCCTCCCACATGGTCCGCACCATGAGGCAGCCCAGGAAGTTGAAGTCGAGGCCGTGGCGCCGGCACATGTGCAGCACGACGGTGTTGGTCAGCGGCCACGTGAACCACCGGTAGAAGCTGCCGCTGTAGAAGCTGCCGCACACGGCGCCGTCGAGCACTTCGGTCGGCTGGAGGAACCAGGGCTGGCTCAGGCGGGTGATCCCGTAGACGGCGGTCCCCAGGGTCGAGTCCGGGTTCAGGAAGATCGGCTCGGGGGACACGATACTGTGGATGTAGACGAAGCCCGGGAGCCCCGGCCGCGGCGCCAGGTCGAAGACCTCGACCTCGGCCGGAGCTTCCCCGACCGTGGCCTGAGCCAGCCGGTCCGACACCCTGAGCATCGCCTGCTGGACCACGCGGTTGGCCGGGTCGAGGTCGAGGTGGGCCGCCGGCTCGACGAGCAGGCAGACGTTGCAGGTCCCGGCCCAGGGGCTGACGGCGCCGGGCCCGGCCATGTCGAGGAAGTCGCCGTAGGCGGTGCCCGGCCGGTGGGAGGACAGGAGACCGTAGCGCTCGACGTCCTGGGGCGGAGTACAGGCGATGAGCGTCGATCCGCCGAGCCGGTTGGTGCGTCCCTCCCCGACGGTCTCCACGCCGCGCCCGAGGATGCCGGGATAGGCCACACCCTTGCCGGCAACCTTGACCCGCGGCTCGATGACGTCCGCGACGGTGATGATGCGCACGGATTCGCCCGGCCGGGCCAGCTCCAGATCCGCGCCGTCGACGAGCGGATCCTGCCGGACGGCATCCAGCAGCTCGTCCTTGTCGATCTCGAGCACGCGGTCGCGCCACCGGGTGGTCCGGCCGAACCGGACGTCCTCCACCGGGTAGTTGGCCAGCTCAAGGCGCATGGACGCGCTCCGGGGGCGCCGCCGCCGGCGGCTCGAACAGCGTGGGACCGGTCACCGCGGTCTGGAGCGCCTCCAGCGCGGTGCCGACGATCCGCAGACTCAGGTTCCAGTCAGCCTCGGGGGGCAGCTTGGGGTCACCGCAGGGGTGCTGGACCTGCACGCCGCGGACGACCCGGTTCGCGTTGGCGGCGATGGCGATCGCCGGCAGGGCGCCGACCAGCACCGTCGGAATGCCTTCTCGCTCGAGCTCCTTCGTGATCGTTGCGCCGCAACGATGGCAGCTCCCTCACCCAGACACCTGGAGGGCCCCGGCCACCCCGGCGGCCTTGAGCTCCTGGGCGATGCGCCGCCCGATCTCACGCGAGGGCTCGATCGCCGTCTGGTTGCCCACGGTGCTGAAGAAGTACGGGTAGATCCCCTTGATCACGCCCTCCGCCTCGAGATGACGCAAGGCGGGCAGCGGCAGGCCATAGTTGGGGTCCTGGGTGTTGAGGATCCGGGTGTTGAATCCCCCGTGGGCGGACTCCCAGTGCGCCACCTCCAGACGGTCCAGACCGGCGATCGAATAGCGGCCCGCCTGGAGGGCGCGGGCCCCCGGCAGCCCGTCCGGGTTGCCCCGCGGGACGATCCCGGTGCTGACGACGATCGCGATGGTGGCGCCCGCCAGATCCCGGATGGGGGGCACGGGCGGCACCCGGTCGTACTGCTGCACCTGGATCTCGGAGACGAAGGGGCGCCCGTCGACGCGCGCCCTCAGCATGTCCACGGCGCGCTCGTACCCGACCTTCTCCTTCACGACGAGGCGGCGGATACCACGCGGGACGTAGCCTTCTTCGCTGGCGGAGCCGAGGGACTCGCCCCGCACCAGCTTGAGCCCCAGGCGCGCCATCCGCGCGAGGATCGGCTGCATCTCGGCGGGGTTCAGGCCGGTCGGCACGGCCAGGAGCTCCCGCCGGTGCGTGATGATCGCGGCGTTGTCCGGGTACATGCCCGTCACCGCCGGGATGCCCCGGGACCGGGCGATCCGACAGATCAGGGCGCAGCCGAGCCCGTACCGGCCGGAATCGAAGGCCGGGCCCGCCACCACCAGGTCGGGCGCATGGGTGGCCAGGGCCGCCCCGATGGCCAGGCCCGCCTCGACCTCGCGCTCGGCCACGTAGTCGTCCCCGGCCAGGACCGTGGCGACCACCACACCCTCACCCTTCAGGATCTGCTGGAGGGCGCGGCCGGGGCCGATCGGGCCCTCGCGAACCTGCACCGGGGTGTCGGCCCGCTCCTCGCCGCCGATCCCGCCGAAGAACTGGTTCAGGTAATGCACCACGCGCACGGGCTGCGCCATGGGGGTCCTCCTCTCGCCCGACCCGGGAACCTACGCCGCGCCGTCGCCAGGCGCCGCGGTCCGTCGCACCTCCTGGACGGCCGCCACGATCTGGTCGGGATCCTCCAGCGCCATCTCGGCGATGCCGACCTCGGCCCGATAGACGCCCTCGTCGATCTGGGACCGGACCTCCGATTCGATGACGTGGTAGACGGGCAGGCCCAGCGCCGCTCCGGCCAGCGGCCCGGCCCACGTCGGGTCGCCGTCGGTGACGGTCATCGCGTAGAGGCGGCTGCTGTCGACGGTCGGCGTACCCAGCAGGACGACCACGTCCGTGGTCCCGACCCGCTCGACGGTGCGCTTGATCTCCTCTTGGCCCTCCAGGCCAAGCGCGCCCGCGGCCGTTCAGACGAAGCAGTGCGTCTGCTCGAGCACCACCTCCGCCCCCGCGCTGCGGGCGCAGTTGGCGATGGCCGTCCCCTGGACGCCGTCGCGCTCGCCCAGCACGATCACCTTCTTGCCCCGCAGCTCCATCCCACGATCCTCCCGCGACCCGTCGCGGCCGCGACGTCACCCGCCCGGATTGCGCTCCAGCACGACCGACAGCCCGTCGGATCCCTGCGTCATGCGGCCCAGGAAGAGGCTGCCCTTGGCCAGGAACATCACCCGCTGCATCCTACCATCGCGCATCCGGTCCACGCCATGACCGAGGAAGGGCACGGCGGAGGCGATGTGGCCCTGCGTCGGCGAGAACCCCGGCAGCCCGTGGGTGCGCGTGAAGTCGGCCACGTCCTCTTTGGCGAGGCCCTGCTTGGCGACCGCCAGGGCGGCGATGAGCTGGTAGTTGCGCTTGGCCACGTCGCCGCTTCCGGCCGGCTCGGTGAGCTCCGGGTTCTGGAGCTCGGTCGCGTACTTGTCGACGTCCTGGAAGCCGAGACGCAGCCGGGCGAGCGGCTCGGAGACGAGCCGCTCGAAGATGGCCTGCTGCGCCGAGCCGGCGCCGACGGTGTGCCGCCCCACCGAGTCGAGCCGGAGGACCGGGCTCCGGCCGTCATCCGGCCCCACGACGATGGCCACGGCGGCGAGGGTGTCTTCGAGGATCGGCTGGTCGTGGCGGAGGTGACCCTGGAACTTCATGCCGAGCTTGGCGAGCGAGCAGCCGCCGACCACCGCCACCTCCCGGTAGACCCCGGCGCTCACCAGGGCGCCGGCCATGACCAGGGCGTGCAGGGGGCCGCAGCAGAAGGCCTTGACGTCGGAGCCGGTGGCGTTGGACAGGGCGCACAGCTCCCCGATCGCCTTGGCCAGGTTGCCGCCGCCACGCTGATAGCGCTCGCCGACCGCTTCCTCCCCGCTGTTCAGGACGTACTCGAGCCGCTCGGGATCCAGCCGCTCATCCGCCATCAGCGTCCGGAGCGCCATGACCGCCGACGCCTTGCACGCCAGGTTCTCCAGGATCACGTCGGCGGTCAGGGTCGCGTCCGCCTCGTGGGCCCGGTTGACACAGCCGACCAGGCGCCCGTCGGCGAGATGAAGCGGAAGCGCGCCGGCCTCGGCCGCGACGTGCGTCTCGATGGCCGACGTCGGCAGGCCGTCCCCCAGCCGGTCGAGGTCGGCGGCCTGGATCAGCGGATGGCCCGCCAGCATCTGGCGAACCTCGCGCGCGAAGGCCGCCTCGAGCCAGACGAGGTCGAAGACGTCGCAGATGCGAAGGAGCCCGTAGAACTCCGTCTCCGGCATGATCTCGCCGTGCGGCTGCCGGCGTTGCCCGTCCCCCGTGACCCGGAACCAGGGCCGCGGGAGCGCGCGGAGATCGTCGGGAAAGAGGGCGCCCAGGAAGGCGCGATGGGGCGGGTAGGCGACGGCGTCCGCGTACGGTCGCAGATGGCCGCTGATGGTCGCCAGCAGGCCGGGCGTCGCCGCGATGTCCCGCGCCGGCTTGGACCCGTGGCGGACGAGGCCCGGCGTGTGGGCCAGGAAGTAGCGCACGCCCCGGATCACCGGCTTCATCGCGCCGGGCGCCGGGGCCCCGTTACTTCACGGGCACCATCAGGTGCTCGTACGGCGTGCCCGCCCACATGATCCAGGGGCCTCCCTGGTGGGGGTCGGTCTTGTAGACGTTGGGGTCGAGCTTCCCCGCCGGGAAGATCATGAGATGGGGCGGAGCGCTCATCCACTTCTCCCCCGAAGCCGGCTGGGTCGCGAACGGGTCGGTGTTGCTGGCGTCGCTTCCGCCCTGAAGCATGTAGCCGATCCCCGGCTGGGTGAGCTTCGGCTCCTTCTTGGTCATCCACGCCTGGGCCCAGGCCAGCGCGTTCTTGTCGAGGCACATGGGGTCGTTGCCGGGAGTCTTGGGATCATCCGGGAGGCAGGTCCAGTCGTTGGAGCCCTTCCGCAAGAGCATCGGCTCGCCGCCTTCCTTGGTCGCCCAATCCATGATCGTCGCGTCCTTCGCGATCGCCCGGGGCGCGGCGCTCATCGCGTTCCGGATCTTCCACGCGTTCGTCCTGGCGGGCGGCAGGCCGGGTTCCTTGAGGGGTGAGGTACTCCTGGGCGGCGGCGTGGTCGGGGAGGGCGGCGCCGGAGCCTGGACCTGAGCCGGCGCGCTCGGCGCCAGAATGAACACGCCAAGGATCGCGAGCCATGCGAGCGCGGCGAGTCGCATCGTGCCCTCCTCGGATGTGTGCCGGGTGACTCGGTTCGGCGGTAGTGTAGCACGCGGGACGACGGCGGGCTCCAGCCGCGCGCCTCACGTCGATCGGTTCGCGCCGGCGAGCACCTGCTCGAGACGCTCTTCGATGGCCTGCCGGGGCTGCAGCCCGACCATGCGGTCGACCAGGCGCCCGTCCGAGAAGAAGAGGAGCGCGGGGATGCCCTGGACGCCGTACCGCGACGCGATACCGGGGCTGTCGTCCACGTCGACCTTGACGACGCGGACTCGCCCGGCGTAGCGCTCGGCCAGCGCCTCGATGACCGGCTCCAGGGCCCGGCACGGGCCGCACCACGCGGCCCAGCAATCGACGAGGACCGGGAGCGGCGACCGGAGCACGTCGGTATCGAAGCTCCCTTCGGTGGCCGACAGCGGCCGGGTCGGTCCCGTCTCCAGGGGCGTCCCGCAGCGCCCGCAGCGGGCTCGTCGGTGGGCCTTGTCCGCCGGCACCCGATTCGCGGTCCCGCAGCGCGGACAGCGCCGGATCAGGTCGGGGTCCGCCATCACGACCGCCTCCCCGTCGGAGACCGGTTCTCAGTCACCCGAGCGGCCCGACCCCTGGCGCCCGCGGGAAGGCGTCGGAACGTACTCCGCGTGCCGCCGCTCACCGCCCGCCTCCGGCGGGCCTACCAGTCCGGGAGCCGCCGCGCGAGCCAGCGCCAGGTCGGCTCCGCCGCGCGCTCCCGGGCCAGCTCCGCGAGCACCGCGTCGACCGCGCCCATCGCCTCGGAGAGCCAGCGGGCGCTCTCGCCGCCATGTCCCCGGACCGCCTCCAGCGCCGAGCGGCAGACGGCCTCGACCACCTCGTCGGGCGCGTCCAGCTCGCGTACCAGCCGGCAGGCGGCGCGCACCGCCGACTCGACGGCGTCGCCGACCTCCCGGGCGCCGAGCGGGCCCCGCTCGAACCGCGTGACCACCATCTCCCGGACGGTGAGGCGGAGGCCGCGCACCGGCACGCCCGCGCGCAGGAGTCCCGCCAGCTCCGCGGCCAGCGCCTCCTCGAACGGCCTCACGCCGCGGGCTCCATGGGCCGCGCGCCGGGCGCCGGCTCTACCCGGAGCGCATCGCCGGCCATGTCCACGCGCACGGTCCCGCCGTCGCGGAGCTTGCCGGCCACGATCAGCCGCGCGACGGGCGTCTCCACCTCCCGCTGGATGGCCCGCTTGAGCGGGCGAGCGCCGAAGACGGGATCGTAGCCGACGCGGGCCAGGTGGTTCCGCGCCCCCTCGCTGACCTCCAGCGTGATTCGCCGCTCGGCCAGGCGCCGCCGCAGGCCTTCGAGCTGGATCTCCACGATCTTGCCGAGCTCGGCCTCGGTCAGCGCCCGGAAGACGACGACCTCGTCCACGCGGTTCAAGAACTCCGGCCGGAACTGCCGCCGGAGCGCCTCCAGCACCTGCTCGCGCATCCGCTGGTAGCTCCGCTCGTCGGCCCCACGCACCTCGAGGATGAGCTGGCTCCCGATGTTCGAGGTCATGATGATCACGGTGTTCTTGAAGTTCACCGTGCGGCCCTGGCCGTCGGTCAGCCGCCCGTCATCCAGCACCTGGAGGAGGGCGTTGAAGACGTCCGGGTGCGCCTTCTCGATCTCGTCGAGCAGCACGACCGAGAACGGCTTCCGCCGGACCGCCTCGGTCAGCTGCCCGCCCTCCTCGTAGCCCACGTAGCCCGGCGGGGCACCGATGAGCCGCGCCACCGTGTGCTTCTCCATGTACTCGGACATGTCCAGCCGCACGATGTTGTCCTCGTCGTCGAACAGCGTCGCCGCCAGGGCGCGCGCCAGTTCCGTCTTCCCCACTCCGGTGGGCCCCAGGAACAGGAAGCTGCCGATCGGGCGCCGGGGGTCCTTGATGCCAGCCCGGGCCCGGACCACCGCGTCCGCCACCGCCCGCACCGCCTCGTCCTGTCCGACCACGCGGCGGTGCAGCTCCTCCTCGAGCCGGAGGAGCTTCTGCATCTCCCCCTCCATCAGCTTCGCGACCGGGATGCCCGTCCACCGGGAGACGATCTCGGCGATGTCCTCCTCGTCCACTTCCTCCTTGATGAGCCGCCGCCCGCCGGCGGCCGCCGCCCGCCCTTCCTCCTCCTTCAGCTCGCGCTCGAGCGTGGCCAGCGTCCCGTACTGCAGCTCGGCCACCCGATTGAGGTCGTACGCCCGCATCGCCTTCTCGATCTCGAGCTTGATCTCCTCGATGCGCTTCCGCAGCTGCCGCGGCCGCTCGATACTCGCCTTCTCGCGCTCCCACTGCTCGCGGAGCTTCTGGGCCTCCCCCTGCAGGCGCCCGAGCTCCTGCTCGAGCTTGGTGAGGCGGTCCCGGGAGGCGGCGTCCGTCTCCTTGCGCAGGGCCTCGCGCTCGATCTCGAGCTGCATGATCCGGCGGCTGATCTCGTCCAGCTCGGCCGGCATCGAGTCGATCTCCGTCCGGAGCCGCGCCGCCGCCTCGTCGACGAGGTCGATGGCCTTGTCGGGCAGGTACCGGTCCGAGATGTAGCGGTGGGGGAGCACCGCCGCCGCGACCAGCGCCGCGTCCTTGATCCGGACGCCGTGATGGACCTCGTAGCGCTCCTTGAGCCCGCGCAGGATGGAGATGGTGTCCTCCACCGTGGGCTGATCGACCATGACCGGCTGGAACCGGCGCTCCAGCGCCGCGTCCTTCTCGATGTGCTTCTTGTACTCGTCGAGCGTGGTCGCCCCGATGCAGTGGAGCTCGCCCCGGGCCAGCATGGGCTTCAGGAGATTGCTGGCGTCCATGGCGCCCTCGGCCGCGCCCGCGCCCACCACCGTGTGCAGCTCGTCGACGAAGAGGATGACCTCGCCCTGAGCGTCCTGGACGGCCTTGAGCACCGCCTTGAGGCGCTCCTCGAACTCGCCGCGATACTTGGCCCCGGCGATCAGCGCCCCCATGTCGAGCGCTACGATGCGCTTGCCCTTGAGCCCCTCGGGCACGTCCCCCCGCACGATCCGCTGGGCCAGGCCTTCCACGATCGCCGTCTTGCCGACACCCGGCGGTCCGATCAGCACGGGGTTGTTCTTGGTGCGGCGCGAGAGGATCTGGATCACCCGGCGGATCTCCTCGTCGCGGCCGATGACCGGGTCGAGCTTGCCCTGCTGGGCGAGCGCGGTGAGGTCCCGGCCGTACTTCTCGAGCGCCTCGTAGGTCCCCTCCGGCGTCTGGCTCGTCACGCGCTGGCCGCCCCGGACGGCCGCCGTCGCTTCCAGCAGCGCCTCGCGCGTCAGGCCGGCCGCGCGGAACACCTCGGCCACCGCGCCGTCCTTGAGGCCGGCCAGCGCCAGGAGCAGGTGCTCGACGCTCACGTATTCGTCCTTCATGCGCTGCGCCTCGGTCTCGGCGGCGCTCAGGACCTCGTTGACGCGCGGCGCGATGTACACCTGCCCCGCGGGTGCCCCGGGTCCGGACACCCGGGGCATGCGCGCCAGCGCCTGCTGGAGCCGTTGCACCAGCGTTCCCGGGTTCGCGCCCGCCTTCTCGACGACGCGCGACGCCACGCCGCCGTCCTGCGCGAGCAGGGCGACGGCCAGATGCTCGGCCTCGATCTGGGGATGGCTGTGGCGCTGGGCCAGGCCTTGCGCCTGACGGATCGCATCCTGGGCCTTCTCGGTCAGCCGGTTGGGATCCATGATTCCGTCCTTCCTCATTCAGCGCATGGCGCGCTGGCGAACCAGCTCGGCCTCGACACGCTCGAGCCGCTCCAGAAGGTCCACGATGATCGCCGCGCCGGCGAGGTTCACACCGAGATCCCGGTAAAGGCGGAGCATCCGCCGGAGCCGCACCGCAGCCGTGACGGTGAACTGGCTCGCCCCGGGCGTGACCGGCTCCACCAGCCCGAGGTGGACCAGGCGCACGAGCCTGGCCGGGCTGATGCCGGCGGCTCTGGCCAGCTCCTCGCCGGACAGGTACATCTCGCCTCCCCGCGGCGTGCCGACGATCGGCATGCTGAATGGCGTCCGGGGCCGCGTGCTCATGGGCCTTCCCCTCATCCTCCGGCCGGCCGGTCGGCCGGGGCCGAGGCCTCCCGCTTCAGCGTCTCGTAGGCCGCCCGCTCCGCCGCGCTCGGCCGCTCGGGAACCACGATCCGGACGACCGCGTAGAGATCGCCCCGACCGCCGTCCCCGCGCGGCAGCCCGCGGCCGCGCAGGCGCAGGCGCCGCCCGGCCGGTGTTCCCGCCGGCACCCTGAGCGTCACCGGCCCGTCGGGGGTCTCGATCCGCACCTCGGCCCCGAGCACCGCCTGCCACGGCCAGAGCGGCAGATCCATCTCCAGATCGTCGCCGGCCAGCCGGTAGCGCGGGTGCGGGACCAGGCGCACGTGGAGGTAGAGGTCGCCCGGCGGCGCCTCGCCCAGGCCGCGCTCCCCCTGGCCCGTCAGGCGCAGCACGGTCCCCTCGCGCGCCCCGAGCGGAATCTCCACATCGAGGCTCCGGCTTCCGTTCAACGTGATCCGGCGCCGGCCTCCGCGGAGCAGCTCCTCCAGCGTGATCGGCAGCTCGGCCTCGACGTCACTCCCCGGGAGCGTGATCCGGACACCGCCGCGGCCGGACCGTCCCCGGGACCGTCCGAAGAGCGCGGCGAAGAAGTCGCTGACGTCGCCGAGGTCCTCGAACTCCGAAGCGCCGCCGGCGCTCCACCCGCTGTCAGCCGGCGGCGAGAAGTCCATCCCGCTCTTCCAGTTGGCGCCGAGGGCGTCGTACCTGGCGCGCTTGTCGGGATCGCTGAGGACCTGGTAGGCCTCGTTGATCTCCTTGAACCGCTCGGCGGCCTGGCTCCGCTCGGCGGCGGGTTGCAGGTCGGGATGGTGCTTCCGCGCGAGCTGGCGGTAGACGCGCTTGATCTCCTCGGCGGTCGCGGTGCGCGGCACGCCCAGCACCTCGTAGTAGTCGCGGAACTTCACCGCCACGGGCCGGCGGCCTCCCGGGGCGCCGCCACCACGACCTGGGCGGGCCGGAGCAGCTCGTCTCCGAGCCGCCAGCCTCGGCGCACCTCGCGGGTGACGGTCCCGGGCTCGGCGCCGTCGGACGGAGCCGTGGCGACCGCTTCGTGGACTTTGGGGTCGAAGGGCCGCCCGACGCTCTCCACGGGCTCGGCCCCGGCTTCGCGCAGGGCCGCGATGAACAGCCGGTGCGTCGCGGCTACGCCCTCGTAGAAGTCCGGGTCCGTGGACCCGGCGGCCAGGGCTCGCTCGAGGGTGTCCAGCACCGGAAGGAGCGGCAGCAGCGCCGCCCGTCGCCCGTCGCGCCGGGTGACCTCCTGCTCGCGCGCCATCCGGCGGCGAAGGTTATCGAAGTCGGCGAGGAGTCGAAGGTTGCGCCGCTGCGCGTCGTCGAGGGCACGGCGCAGATGCTCGACCTCGTCGAGCTCGACCGGCCGATCGCCGGCTTCAGCCTCGGCGGCGTCCATCGGTCACCTTCCGCCGCGAACGCCTTCCCGGGCTCCGGGCTCAACCAGCGTTCCGGTGGTCCACGAGGACCCCCTGGGGGGTCCCGAGGTCGATGCCGATCAGGCTCATGTCTCGATAGTCCCTCCCCCCCTCGGTCCCGTCAAGCTGGACGGTCGCGCATTCCTTCCGAGCCGGGGAGGGAGTGGCGTGAGCGACGGATCAGCCTGGTCAGCGGCCCAGCACGTCCTCCGGCCTGATGGCCACGGTGTACAGCGTGGTCCGCTCGTCGAAGCGCGTCAGGAGCCGTTCCGCCTGGGCGGAAACCACGGCCTTCTCATGATTTTCAGAAAAAGGCGGGGGGCCCGGATAGGCCCCCCGCCGAAGCCCCTCGAGCGTGGCGATCAGCCGCGCCCTCAGGTCGTGACGGCGAGCTGGTGGCCGAAGATGTAGAGGGTCGGGTGGATCTTGAAGCCCTGGACGCGCTTGTCCATGAACGTGAACACCGAGCGCCAGATGGGCTGCACGATGGGCCCGTCCTCCTGCAGGATCCCCTCCAGCTTGGCCATGATCTCCCGGCGCTGGTTCACGTCGATGGTGCCCTCGGCCTGGGTGAGCAGATTGTCGAAGTCCTTGTTCGAGTACCGGGACTCGTTCCACGGGACGCCGGTCCGGTAGGCCAGCCCGAGCACCATGGTGCCGAGGGGCCGGTGGGTCCAGCCGGTGAAGCCGAACGGCACCTTGGTCCACACCTCCCAGAACTGGGTCGACGGCATGAGGTTGATCTTGACCCGGATGCCCGCGTCCTTCCACTGCTCGACCAGCGCCTGGACCGCCAGCAGCTCCCACTGGGGGTCGCCCTTGCAGGCGATCTCGGCGTCGATCCCGTTGGGATAGCCGGCGTCGGCCAGGAGCTTCCTCGCCCGGGCGACGTCGCGCTTGAACTCGGGCAGCTTCGCATACTCGGGATGGATCGGGCTCACGTGGTGGTGCTCGCCGGCGGACCCCAGGCCGCGATGGGCCAACTGGACGATCGCGTTGGCGTCCACGGCGTAGCGCATGGCCTGGCGCACCCGCTTGTCGTCGAACGGCTTGACGGGGTGGAAGCGCGCGACCGCGGTCTGGGCGGTGGTGACCTGGTAGAGCTGGAGGTGGGCGAGCTTCTGGAGGGCGTCGAGCTGCAGGATGAACCCCTGGTAGAGGCCGTCCACCTGCTTTCCGGCCAGCGCGCTGACGTGCGCCGCCGGGTCGTCCCCGAGGTCGATGAACTCCAGGGTGTCGAGGTAGGGCCCGCCGCCCCAGTAGTCCTTCCGGGCCTTGAAGACCTGCCGGCGCCCCACCTCGTTGACGACCATCTCGAAGGCCCCGGTGCCGTTCGAGCCCGCCTTGAACTCGCCGTTCTCGGCGGGGTCGAGGATCAGGAGGGGGTAGTGGAAGAGCCACTCGGGCACCGCGAGCTGCGGGGTCTTCCCGTTGAGCCGGACCGTGAAGTCGTCGACCTTCTGGACCGCGTTGGCGTCCCACAGGCGCGTGGACTTCTTGGGGTTCCCCTTGTCATCCTTCTCGCCGGTCTCGAACTCCTCCAGGAGGAAGCCCTTCATGAGCCCGAGGACCGAGGAGCCCGTCTTGGGGTCCAGGACGCGCTTCAGGTTCCACACCACGTCGTCGGCGGTGAACGGCCGGCCGCTGTGCCATTTCACGTTCCGGCGGAGGCGCAGCGTCCAGGTCTTGAGGTCCGGGCTCGGTTCCCACTTCTCGGCGAGCCCGGGCCGGGTGACGTTGTCGACGCCGGTGACGGTCAGGTAGTCGCAGACCTGCCGGGCCGAGTTCGACGACTCGACCCAGCTGTAGGTGTGCGGGCTCTTCAGGTCCTGGCAGCGCGTCCCGATGCGCAGCACTCCGCCCCGCGGGAGCGCCTGGGCCCGCGCCTCCGGGATCACGCGCTCACCGGTCACCTTCGCGACGAACGCGTAGGCGGCCGGCGCCGACATGCCCAGGAACGTCGCGTAGCGCAGGAACTCGCGGCGGTCGATCTGGCGCTCGACCAGCTGCCGCTTGAGGGTGGGGATGTGGACGTGTTCCTTGTCGTCTCGCATCGAAGGCCCTCCTGTCGACGGGTGCGATCGGGAATGGCCAAGTGTGTATGGTCCGCGCGCCCTTGTCAACGCCCCATCGCTCGAGGGCGCCCGCTCGTGCTAAGCTCGCCCCCGCAGTCGCCGCCTGGCGGATCATGCCGGTCTATCCCCGCGATCTCGTCGGTCACGCCGACCGTCCACCCGACCCGCGGTGGCCGGGTGGCGCGCGCCTCGCCGTCAACTTCGTCCTCAACTACGAGGAAGGCGGCGAGCGCTCGGTCCTCCACGGCGACGACACGTCGGAGACGCGGCTGGCCGATCTCTTCGCCCCGACGCCGCTCCGCGGCGCCCGCGATCTCGCCATGGAGTCGGCCTACGAGTACGGCGCCCGGGTCGGCTTCTGGCGCTTGATGCGGGTCTTCGCCAGCCGGACGGTCCCGCTGACCGTCTATGCCGTGGGCATGGCCCTGGAGCGCAATCCGCGGGCAGCCGAGGCGATGGCGCGGCAGGGCTGCGACATCGTCGATCACGGCTGGCGCTGGCTCGACTACCACGGCGTCGACGAGGCGACCGAGCGGGAACACATCCGCCTCTCGGTCGAGGCGATCCGGCGCCTCACCGGGGCCCGGCCGCGGGGGTGGTACGTGGGGACGCCGAGTCCCAACACGCGGCGCCTCGTCGTGGAGGAGGGCGGGTTCCTCTATGACAGCGACGCCTACAACGACGAGCTGCCCTACTGGAACCACGAGCACGGCCGGCCGCACCTCATCGTCCCGCACACCCTCGACGACAACGACACGCGGCTGGCCCGCGGCCTCGGCTGGGGCCAGGCCGAGGACTTCTCCCTCTCGCTCCGCGACAACTTCGACGCGCTCTACCGCGAAGGCGCCGAGGCGCCCAAGATGATGACGGTCGCCGTCCACTGCCGGCTGGCCGGCAAGCCCGGGCGGGCAGCCGCCTTCGCGCGCTTCGTCGATCACGTGCTGCGCCACGACCGGGTGTGGATCTGCCGCCGCCTCGAGCTCGCCGAGCACTGGCGCGCCCACCACCCGCCGGCATCAGGGTCGACCCCGTGACCGAGATCGAGCCGATCCTCAATGAACCGACCTTCCAAACGCGACCTTCGCTTGCTGTTGGCAAGCTTATTGGCGCCGTCAGGCAGCGACTTCGATAGCCTCCCGCGCCGGTGATACCGGTCGCCGAACTCGACAACCTCGCTCGCGCTCGTATCGAAGATGCAAAGGCGCTCCTCGCGGCGGGCCGCTTCGACGGCCTGGTGATCAGCGGGCAGATCCGGTTGCGCCGGCTCGATGGCTGGCGCCAGATCCCCGCTATCCTGCGTGAGCACCGCCGATCGGCGGCATGACGCATCGCGCATTGGCTCTAGGATCGCGTTCGGCGAGCCGACCCATATCGGGGTATCCTCCAGATCGGCTCTTTCCCCACGATTCCGACCCGCGCGATGGTGCGTGAAGGAGGACGGGCGATGGCGAGAATCAGTGCCCGAGGATTGCCGCTCCTGCCGCTCTTGGTCGTCTCGCTCGCCGCGGGATGCCCGTGGCCCGCGATCGCGGACGACGCGACGCCAACGATCAGGATCGTCGAGCCGGCGGATGGCGCGGTCGTGAAGGGACCGGGCGTCACCGTCCGTGTCGATGTCTCGAACTTCACGCTCCAGAGGCGGGGGAGCGG